>CAZNAF010000067.1:0-13001 GCA_964570925.1 uncultured Anaerolinea sp. | reverse complement strand
TTGTCCATACAGCTGGTTAAAGTTTACGAGGATCGCGGGACTCCTGCCGTTTCACTCTCCATTCACCCTGCTTTGGTTAATCCACGGCGCGGATCGAAAGGTCGTCAAACCTGGCTGTAATACTGCCCTCATTTTCCGCGGTCCAGGCCATAAACCCGAAAGTGGAAGAATTGTCGGAAGGCCGCTCATATTGCAGCGAAAAAATGGCCTGGTCATTGACTGCGAATTGGGTGAGTGTAGTTCCACTGTCGGCTGCGTGGTCGATCAGTACCGAGAGCTTGTTCGGTTCATTTTTCAGCAGGCTGTAATGTGAATTGGGTGTCTCTTGGGTTTGATAAAGCGTATAGGAGGAACCATTGCGCCGGCAGCCGATCACCGCGAACCCTTCAGGGGTCAGGAGGAAGTAATCGAAATGGTCCTCGTTGACAAAGTTGAAGATCAATCCCGCGCCGCTCCTCGCGTCGCTGGCCGGCAGGTCCATGCGGCTGGAGAGCACGTAAGCAGGTGGAAGCCCGCTCAAGGTGATGGTGGAAAAGGCGTAGCCGGGGTTGGCCGAATACAGGTTCATCTGATAGGCGCCCTGCGCGATGGAAAAATCCCTCTCCTGCCCATCCTCCGTGAAAGATCCAGTGCTCCAGTCTTGCACGTTACGCTCAAATTCTTCTTCAAAGAGGATCTCACCCGTTGCGGGTAGGGCTTCTCCGGGGAGGGATCGCGCGGTAACCGGGCTGAGCCATTCCTGATACAGATACCCGCTTTGGTCTTTTAGAAAATGACGGGTGAAAAACCAGTCCGCATCCTCTTCCGCCATGCCCAGATCGTAGACCAGGTCTCCCTGCTTGAGTTCATCGGTTTCCTCGCTGTGGATGTCGGCTTCTTCGTGAAAATAAGTCCTTTGCGCGCTGATCTCAAACAGCGCAAGCTGGTTTTCTTCGTACCGGTTTCCGGAGGGACGATAGGATTGGCCGTCCTTTCCGAATCCCGGAAAGATGGAAAGGGAGGCCAGGAACGGATTTAACTTTCCCGCAAAGAAAAGGACCGCCAGGATCACCGCCAGGACCACGAAGAACCCGATCAAAAAGAACTTGATGAACCGTTTTCTTTTTTCGGCTTTCACTTTCCTTGCCGGGAGGTTCAGGGCTTGGCGTTTCTTTAGAAGGCCCACCAGCAGGAAGATCTCCTGCAGGACCGCCTTTTTTTCAGCGCTTTCGCTTATTTCGTTCACACGGCTGTAATCTGCTTCCGTCTGTTCGATCATGGGGGCGAGCGCCCAGGGCTCCTCGGGGAAGGGGGCCTGTAGATCCAGGCTGGCCAGCGGCCCGGTTTCGACCTCCACCCTGCGGCGGGGAAGGATTTTTCCCGCCTCCGCCTTTTTAGCCTGGATCACTTTTATCAATTCCTGTTTGACCGGCGATGGCGCGCCCGCATTGAGAAATTGCAGGTCCGCGTCCAAGTCGGCGTTCAACGCTTCGATCTCGGCCAGGGTCAGGCTGAACGTGGAGGCGTACCGCAGACTTTTCAACTGGTTTTTGAGCAGCCGGCTTTCCAAATCGAACAGGTTTCTTTCACAATCCTTTTTTTCAAGCAGGAGTTCATCGAGCGTCTTTTTAACCGCCGCGCCGCCGCCGGCGTAAGCGGTCATGATGTTGATGATCTGATCCAGACGCGCGAGGTCGGACTGGTATACGCTGAGGCGTTCCTGCCAGCCCGGTTCGGTTTTGGCCAGTTCCAGGTTGAGCTTTCGGATGCGCTGCAAGCTTTGGCATTCGACCTGGTAGAGCAGCTCGAGTTGTTCCACTTCCACGGGCAGTAGCGGGGTTTTTCTGGAAAGATTCCTGATCTCCTGGCGGATCGAGTTGAGTTTGATCTCTTCGGTGTTGATGCTCTGGTTGATCTGCACGCGCTGCAACTCGATTTTTGTGGCATACGCGCTTTCCTGGAGGACGGCCTCGGTTTTGTTCCCCAGATCCTCTACTTTTTGGGTGAGTTTTTCAATGAGACCCAGCGTCAACCCGGCCTCGGATCTTTCGACAAGCAATTTTGAACCGCACGCACTGCAAGAAAGGACGTCCATGTCGTTGGTCACGTCCAGCGGCGCGCCGCAGGCAACACAGTTCAATTTGCTGATTTTCATTGCCCACTCCTGAGAGGTGTGATCTGTAAAGTCCCTTTCTTATGATTTTACAACTTTACACGTCACGTGATGGACACGATTTTTTATGAAAACTGACATAAGCCGGGGTTTGATCCCTGATAAGTCAGGTTTTGTTTTTTTGGCCTGTTTGAAACGATGCATTGCTATTTTTTGAGGTCCCGTTATAATAATAAGAGCAATTTAGTCATATTATCTTGAGACTATAGGGAGGCCGTTATGAATCGTAAACATCTTTCCATTCTGTCCGGGTTGGTCGTATTGGCCCTGGTCAGTCTCGCCTGCGCCTTTACTCTCCCCGGGGCGGACGAGGTCGACAGCGTGGCAACTTCCGTGGCTGCCACGGTCAACGCCCTGGGTGGCACATCAGAGGACCTGCCCCACGCCCCCTCAGCGGATTCACCTCCTGACGAGGAAGAAACACTAACCCCACCGGTGGGCGGAGAAGCCCCCCTGCGCGTGAGTTTTGTCAGCCCGGATGGTGATCTTTACACCTGGGCGGATGGGGAAGCTTCGTCAACCCTCCTGTTGGCATCAGGCGATATTTCCTCATCATTTATCTCACCCGACGGAACCCTGGTGGCGTTCACGCGTTACAGCGGCTACGAATTTGTTGCCCTGGAGGTGATCGGTTTCGACGGCTCAAATCGCCACACCCTGCTGACGGCCGAACAGGCCGCCCTGTTGCCGCGGCCGGATGGCGCTGTGGCTTCCGAGCCCGATCTGCTGGCCTGGGTCCCTGGCACACACAGTCTTTCCATGAGCCTGCGCCACTCCTTCGAGGGTCCGGGCTTGTTCAGAGGGGAAGAATTTTACATCGCTGACGCAGACGCGGCTGGTTTTTATTCGCTCATGGAGACCGGCAGTACCACCTGGCAGTTCGTCTGGTCGCCGGATGGCTCCAAGGTGGCTATTTCCAACCCCACCGGCCTGGAGATCTACAGTGCAGCCGGGGCGAAGATCGCCGGCCCCGTTCTCACTCATCCTTTCATTAATACTGCTTCTGAATACGCCTGGACCTCTTACCCGATCTGGTCCCAGGATGGTGGGGATCTCCTCGTGCGCGTCCCGCCCCAGGACCCCTGGTCTGGCACAGGCCCCGAAGCGGATTCATCCCTCTGGCGGGTCGCTGCGGACGGATTGAGCGGTGAGTTGATCTTTTCCGCGCCCATGCAATACAACATCCGTGGAGACACGGGAGTCTCACCCGATCTTGAGAAGATCCTTTACCTGGTGCGAACCGGACTTCCAACGGAGAACACCTATAACCTCGTAGTCTCGAACGTGGATGGCAGCGGCTCGGTCTTCTACGCGACGGGTTATTTCATGAACACCCTGGCCTGGTCAACGGATGGCGAAAGGTTTTTCTACAGCCTCGGTGACATGCCCGCCAGCCAGCCATATATTGGTCAATTGGGCATGCCTCCCGCGCCCGTGGCGGATTTTACCAATCCCATGGACGTAAGCTGGGTCGACGCCAACCGCTATCTGGTGACCACCAATGAGGGCGGCCGCCGGCGTTTGTTAATGGGCAGCGTGGGCGCTCCCACCGGGTTGATCTATGATTCGCTTACACCCTTTGACGAGCAGATCAATTTTTCAGTGAATCGCTGAACCCGATTGACTGGCCTTTAGGAACCAGGGAGCACTGTCTCCCTGGTTTTTCCATCCCTTGACGAATTCACGCTTGTTGCGGTTATAATTTTGCCATACCGTTGGTCTCGAAGTTCAGGAGTTTGTATGTCAATGAATTCTTTGCACCGCGTTTTGACGATCTTTCTCGTGCTTGCGTTTTTGCTTTCATCTTGTCAAAACATGGCCCTTGACCCCCAGGCTGCCGAAAACAAGATGTTAACTTCCGTAGCCAAAACCCTGACGGCCGCGCCAACCCTTACACCCGTACCGACCTCCACTTCAACCCCCACGCCCACCATCACTCCCACAGCCGTTCCTGTCCTTTATGGGCCGACGGATTTTCCGGATAACATCAATCCCTTGACCGGCCTCGAAGTGGACGATCCATCCATTCTGGACCGCAGGCCGGTTCTGATCAAGGTGGCCAACCAGTTGGCTGCCCGTCCGCACGCCGGCCTTTCCAGCGCGGATATTGTCTTTGATTATTACATCGGCAGCGGTGGAGACAGGTTTACCGCACTCTTCTACGGCAAGGATGACAGCAAGGTCGGCTCGGTGCGTTCCGGCCGTTACGTGGATGTTCCCCTCACGCAGATGTACAACGGCGTTTTGGGCATGGTCTCTGCCTGGAAGCCCGTGTTGGATGAGATCCTTGGAACCCTGGGTGGACGTGTCATCAATTCCGAGCACTGCGATAACGGATACGACGCCATCTGCCGCGAAGGTCCTGCCACGGATGAGACGAGCGTTTTCGCCAATTCCGAACAGATCAGCGAACTCTACGATTCACGCGATCCTGACAATAACGTCCGTCAGGTTCTTGACGGCATGGCCTTCGGTACCGTCCCGCCCTCCGGCGGGGTGCCTGCCGAGCAGTTCACCATGCACTACGGCAAGAATTACAATCAGCAGTGGAACTATGACGCTGCCTCAAAGAAATACCTGCGCTGGATCGACGATGTGGACTATAACGGCAATTCCAAGATGATCCCCCTGGTGGACCGCAACACCGGCGAGCAGCTTGCTTTTTCAAATGTAGTGGTCATTTTCGCCGAACTGCAGGTGCTCAACGGCACCGCGGATTCGCTGCACCGCTACCGCTTTGACTCGAAGAACGGCCGCGCCCTGGTTTTCCGGGACGGCATGATGTATGAAGTGACTTATAAATCCGCCTGGAATGAACCTTTCTCCTTCTATGAGGAAGACGGGGATCCCTTCCGCCTCCAGCCGGGCAACACCTGGATGCACCTGACCGGCCTGGGCTCCAAGCTGGAAGAGCAGCCCGTCGGCACCTGGATGGTATCCCTGCGTATGCCTTAGGTAAAGTTTACCTTTGAAACATAGAACCGCCGGAAAAAATTCTCCGGCGGTTATTTTATTATCACTATGATTGCACACGGGATCATTTTTTGTATTTTTGGCAGATTAGCCACGATTGATGATCTCCAATAACCCCACGTTCATAGTTTGTCGATATTTCTTGCAGTACCCCCTCTCCAACAGAAACGACTCGATCATTCAATTTCATTTTCTTCTGTTGGAGAGGGGGGTAGGGGGTGAGGTTATGAACCAGCGCTTTTGGGTTTTTTGTTTCGAAAAAATGCAAAGGACCAGCATACAGGAGTCAGGATGGACTTCCGCCGGATGTTCTTACTCCGGCGGTTTTGTTTATTCATTTTTTTTACTGTGCCAGTTTGAAAACCCCCATGCCGATCGAATCCAGCAGTTCGGGGATATGCCGTACCGTATCACGGTCCATCTCCTTGATGGACTCACTCAATTCCTCATACGGAACCAGGTAGGGGCTGATCTTTTTCTCTACATCTTTTTTCTCCCCATAGGTCCAGCCAGTTTGCAGCCTTTCACGCACCCATTCATCGTGTTCGAATTTTGCCAGGTATTCAATGGTCTCATCTGCGAAATTCTCAATGCGGTTCGCTCCGCTGACCTTCGCGTGCATCTCACAGCCGATCTGGGCGAGCATTTTAGCGATACTGCGTGCCTGGCGTAGGTTGGAATACTTCAGCGTCTCCGGCAGTTCGGAGAATTTTTTGTATTCCAATGGTTGTTCCGGGTGCATCTCCAGTTGTTTTTGGTTATACCTGTCGTGGATGGCAATGGCCAATTTTTCGAGGTTTTCAAGCAGAGGGCGGGGGAGTGTGTTCATTTCTTGTGCGTCATACCCGGCCAATTGAGTTAATTTGTTCATAATTTCACAGTCGATCCTGTATCCTCCGTCGAATAATTCTTCCAGCTTGAGCAAACTTTTAAATAGTTTTTCTTTCTCTTCCGCAAAACAGTGCGAAAAAGGTTCTTGTGGAACCAGATAAGTCACGTCCAGGCGGTGGTCATCAATGGCAAAGGTCGCCTCATGGATATGGTTACGCTGCCGGTCAAGGATCCCGTAAGGCTTGCGGTTCCATTCCTGCAGCTCATCGCAGAGCATCAACAGGAAGGCGATGGGATGATCCTTTGCCGATAGGGTGCCCAGATTAAAAGGCTCTTTCTGCAGGGCGTTATGGTAATAGTTATGCAGCAGGATGGCAGAAGCGCTGTCGAGCACCGGGAAGTAAAAATATTCCGCTTTATATCCACAGGACTGGATGAGATAACCGTACCATTTCAACACGATGATGGCGCTGTAAAACCCGTGATCGATGAAGCCGTATCTCGCCATGACGTGAATGAAATCGTCCAGGGCTTTTTTGGTGCTTTTCAGTTCCACGCCCAGGGAAAGGTGTAGCTTGTGTGCCAGCAGGTCGATGGGTTTTAAGAGGTCAATATAAATGCACGACTCGAACTGCTCAAAATACGCGCGCGTGAAGGTCTTTTTTGAGATGACTTCCTTGATGGAATTCAGTTCTTCGAAGTTATCGAACTCGAGGTGGGGGTTGATCTTCACATCCCCGTCCACCTCGGAGGCCAGGTTAATGAATTTCGTGATCTGTTTACCGATGATCTCGACCGGATACCCGATGTCATGGAAGAGAGAGGCAATCCCCCAGCGGTAAAAAAACTCTTCGTGTTTGGTGGAATAAGCGTGCGCGTAGGTGGAGGGGTCCAGGTTCGTCCTGTCAAAGGCTTGCCTGTAAGCATGGTTCTGCGCGTAAATACATAAGCCCAGCACGAACACGTTCACCGAATGGACATAATGGTCGCGTTGTTTATCGATGAGCGTCGCCGCGTTCTCTTCGTAATTGTGTAAGACGTCCAACAGGTCAATGAAGGTGCATCCCTGATCGCGCAGGGCGATACGGTAGCTGTCAAAAAAAGCCGTATAGACGGCAAAGGCGTTCTCTTTGGTCTCGTTCTCGAGGAATTCCAGTACAGCCTGACGCAGGAAAGCTTTGTAAGAATGCCCCCTGGCGATGTCTTCAAAGACCTCAAGCTGGTCAAAAAACCTGTTGGCATAGGAAAACAGTTGGTTCATCATCATCCCTGATTGATTTTAGCGCATTTTTACTCATTCGGTTGCCGTAGAGTTATTGAACCCTCCAATGATGATCTGATTCACCCTCTTGGCCTGGTTTCGTCCCCCCAGAAGCGCGATCCGTTTGGGTTTGCTGAGGTTCATAAAGTTCCCTTTCTAATCTGCTTAAATGCTGGTTTGGTAAGGCGATCCTTTTTTTTGTGTTATTGCCAATGATACGCGAGGATCGACCCCTGTATCAGTCCTTCTTCCAGCCGCTGCGGGTTACCCGCGGCCATGTTTTGCGTCCGGACCCAGATCCAGGGCTTCAAGGTGTTGTCAAATTTCTTCACGACATCGCCAGTACCACCGGGACCGCGTGCTTCCTTGCCATTCCAGAATGCGATCAGACAATCCATGTTTTCCACCAGGAAGTTTTCGATGCTTTGATAGGGGCTTTGCCCCTTCACGCCGCTGGGTGCTATTTGTTGGGTCGAGCGTCGGAGCATGTTTTGATACTCCTCTCGATAATCAGGAGACATCCCTTGGACGTACGTATCCTGGTCTTGAGGAACGATCGCGACCAGGGGCAGGTGGATTTTTAACGCGATCTCCGCGGCCAGGTGATCTGCCCCGGCTGACAGCGCTGAGTACAAAAGGATTTTCCGATTGGGATACCTCTCTTCAACCATTTGCATGGCCTCTTCACACGCTTTGGTCAGTGCGGAGAGGTCCTCGAGGAATTGGTGCCCGGTAACACCCAGGCGAACAGCCGGAAATTGGAGGGAGTCTGCATTATGATTCATCTTACCTTCAATAAATACACTTCGGTTATGATCGGGCAAGCTGCTCGCGGATCCTGTCGATGGCGATTTGTCGCGAGGGTTGAAGACCCTCCTCTTGGTTGATCTCATCGAACTGTTCATCGAAGCGGTGCATGGTGGCAAGCACGGAAGGCGGATGCCAGCTGAATATGGTTTGGCGATGTCCTTCTCCCGGTCTCGGCGACACAGATTCAGCGCTGAACCAGTCGCCCACCACGGTCAGGTTGCCGTGTCTTGCCTGTGGGCTCATTACGACCTCTATCTTTTCTTCGTCCATTGACTCAAGAAATTCCAGCAAAATACCCAGGCGCGTCTTCGTGGCTTCCGCGCCGTTGCGCTCCAGGCAAAAATCAGGATCGATGATCAGCGAACAGCCGGCTTCCCGGGCGTGCTTTTCGAGGGCGCGTCTTTCCTCCAGCAGGCGGCTGTGGTAATAATCGCTCTGCCTGAAATCACCATCCCGCTTTTGCCAGATCGAGTTGCCGACACCCTTGTCAGGGATGGAGAAAGAGGAAAGCGCTGCCCGCTGCCTCACCCGTCCTGCGTGATCGAGTTCCTGCACCACGCGGCAGTTCTGCGCCAGCAGCTCCGCCCGCCGTTCCGGCCAGTCACTGATCTCTACGTGTTGAAGCAGGTTGCCTGGGGGCGCAAGGACGATCTGCTGCAGGTTGAGCGCGGCAATTTTTTCCTTGAAATCGCTCATATCCGGCGCGACCTTCACGGCTTGCAGCTGTGCCACCATCTCGCCGGGGACGGCGCCGATCGCGATCGGCAGGATGGGAATGTTAAGCGCGGCGGCGAAACCCGTTTCCTGGTGAACCCACGGGCGGCCGGCGGAATTTTGCGTGATCAGGGGCATGAATACGTGCGCGTGCAGGATCAAGCGTTTGATCTCTTCGGTAAAGGCGATTCCCGGACGGATGTTCTGGTCCCAGATGGGCAGGTAACCGAGGCTGCTTAACCCCTGGGCAGCCTGGGTGCTCAGCCCTCCGTCTTCATGTGAATAGGAGAGAAAGATCCTGAATGGGTACGCCATCTCTATATCTTCTTTTCTCCCCCCGAGGGTTCGTTGTCAGAATACACGCTTTTCGCGATGATCTCGGCTGCCTGGAGGTAAGGACTGAAGAAATGCAGGTTGGGTTTGCTGGAAAGGTCCATCAGATCGGCCAGACCGCTGTGATGCAGCCTGATCCACATCTGCGCGTTGGGATTCAATTGCAGGATCTTGTATGCCGATTCCAGATTCACCGCGTCCCGGTCGGCTGTGAGCAGGATCAATTTTGCTTTTTGGATATTGACCTTTTTCAGCGCTTCAAGATTGGTCATGTCTCCGTGGACAAAAATGAAGTTGTCTTCCATCATGCCGGTTTCCGCGCTGATGCCCTGGCGCAGGTCCATCAGCACGATCTGGTCGCGGGCGTGGTCGGCGTGCAGGCGTTTGACCATGGCTTTTCCCAACTCGCCAATGCCGCACACTACAATGTGATCAGATAAGGTCTTTGCCACCATTTGATTCCATTCCTCCCGGTTCTTTCCTCTGGCAATGAACAGGCTAAAGACGCGCAGCGCGCCCTCACCGAGGATGATGACGGTCAGCAGCGGTAACACAAATGTTAGGATGGCTGGTATGACGCCGTCCCCGGCTTCAACAACCCGCTCAAGAGCCGACATAAAAAAACTGTTTACCAGCAGATCAAGGAGAGAAGCCTGCGGGTAAGACAGAGAGAGTTTTAACGCTGCCGTGCCAGCCAGAAGAAGCAGCAAGTAAGCGAACAGGTTGAGCCAGATCGCCTTGAATACGATTTTTAGGTCGCGCCAGAACAGATTGAGTGAAGGCATTTTTATTTGCAGACCGCACGCAAGAATTATTCCTTATTATATACCAGCGGAAAAATCACAAGACGAAAAGAATATCCAAGGGTTTGGTTTCTTCAATCTTGGGATCAAATAAATAAAAACCCGGGCGAATTCGCTCGGGTCTGATGATGAAACACAATTAGGTTGGAAGCGCTGGTTACCCTTCCGCCTGTTTTCTGGGGCTGAAAAGGCTTTTCAGGCGTGGGAGCAGCGCTCTCATGATCGGGCAGCGGTCGTAATAACCGCTGAACACCACCAGGCCGCCTAAGACCATCAATAAGATCGAGTCGAACCTCAACCAGCCCACCAGCAGCAGCGCTACGCCCAGGATCGTACGGATGATGCGGGTCGCCGGGGCGGGGGGCAGGACGGCGGGTTTTTCGCCGTTCAGCGTGGCTTCGAAAAAGACATCCAGCATGCCGCTGGTTTGCAGCCCGCTGCGGCGTAAGATCTCGTTGCCTCCCGAAAAACCGATCACGGTCGGGATGCTCATGACGTTCAAAGACTTGAGCACGTCCTGTGATTCATCGGCGTTGAGCTTGAGCACATCCACTTTGCCGGCATACTTCTGACTGACTTCTTTAAATGCTGGGGCCATCGCGCGGCAGGGTGAGCACCAGGGCGCCCACAGATCCACTACCATGGGTCTTGGGTTGTGCTTGATCTTTCTCTCAAATTCCAGTTTTTTCATGATCTTTTTGATGTCCTCGTGTTGTTGTGCCAGGTTGTTTGAGTCATTTCATGTGCCTGATCGTTATTAAAATAGATGCCCTCGTGTTGGAAAAAGTTACACTTGGCATGACCTGGACTTCATCATGCTCACGATCCAAATTTTACCTATTTCAAATTTTTTAATTCCGGCCAGGGATTTTTGTGCTTTATTCCCATTCGGTGTGGAAATTGCCCTCGCGGTCGATCCGTCGATAAGTGTGCGCGCCGAAATAATCCCGCTGCGCCTGGGTCAGGTTCGCGGGCAGACGCGCGCTGCGGTAGGCGTCGTAATAGGCCAGGGCGGAGCTGAACGCCAGGGCGGGGAGGCCGTTTTCGGCAGCCAGCACGACGGCTTTTCGCAAGGCGGCCTGATGCTGGTTCATGACAGCGCTGAATTGAGCGTCCATCATCAGGTTGGGCAGGTCAGGGTTGCGCCGGTAGGCCTCGCTGATGAGGTTGAGGAATTTTGCGCGGATGATGCATCCACCGCGCCAGATTCTGGCGATATCGCCGTAATTCAGGCGGTAGTCATACTCCCGGCTTGCCAATCTCAGCATACCGAACCCCTGCGCGTACGAGCAGATCTTGGCCGCGTAGAGCGCGTCTCGTACCGTATTAATGACCTCACGCCGCTCGCCTTTCAGTTTTACTGCGGGGCCTATCAACACCGCGGATGCGGCCACGCGCTCCTCTTTCATCGCGGAAAGGATGCGGCTTTCCACCGCGGCGTTGAGCGTGGGCGTCGCCGCGCCGATCTCCAGCGCCGTTTGACTGGTCCATTTGCCGGTGCCTTTCTGCTGCGCTTCATCGAGGATCAGGTCCAGCACCTCACGGCCGCTCTCCGCGTCGACCTTGCCGAAGATCTCCGCCGTGATCTCGATCAGATAAGATTCCAGTTCTCCCCGGTTCCAATCCGTGAAAACGTCCTTCAACTCAGCGTTGTCGAGCCCCAGGCCGCGGTGCAGAAGGTCATAGGCCTCCGCGATGAGCTGCATGTCGCCATATTCGATGCCGTTGTGCACCATCTTGACGAAATGCCCCGCGCCGCGCGGACCCATATAAGCCACGCAGGGTTCGCCTTCCACTTTTGCCGCGATGGATTCAAAGATCGGTTTCACCAGCTGCCAGGCTTCGGGCTGCCCGCCCGGCATCAGGGAAGGTCCCCACAACGCCCCCTGTTCGCCGCCGCTGACCCCCGCGCCGATGTAAATGATGCCGCTTTCTTCAAGCGCGGCTGAACGTCTTTCCGTATCCAAAAAATGTGTGTTGCCGCCGTCGATGAGCAGGTCGCCCTTGGCGAGCCTGGGTTGCAGCGAGGCAATGGCGGCGTCCACGGGGCTGCCGGCCGGCACCATCATCAAAATACGCCGGGGAAGCTCAAGCGCCTCCAGAAAATCGGAGAGGGAATCAAAGGCGGCCAGGTTCTTGTCCTGCGCTTCTTTTTGAAAGGCGCTCACCTTGGCGGCATCCAGGTCGTAGCCAGCTACCCTGAAGCCGTTGCGTTCCATGTTCAAGGCCAGCATTTTGCCCATCACTCCCAGCCCCATCACGCCGAAATTCGCTTTTTCCATGCAGGCTCCTTCAGTCTTCCCTTACGCTCGCCCGATTTAGTCTTGGCACCGTAGAAAAAAAACATCCTCGTTCACGCTTCATCATACCAAGACTTTTTCCACTTGTAAAAGGGGGATCGATTACCCTCTCAAGGAGAAGCATAAATTATAATCAAAAGAGGGCATTACCCCTTAGCTTGCTGCGAAAAAATAAGTTCATTCTAAATCTCACCTCCGGCCCCTCTCCATCCTTGGATGGAGAGGGGTGCAGGGGTGAGGTGGAAGAAAAAAGGATTATTTGATCGATAGCCCGCAGCTTGTGCGAGTAGGATTTAACTGAATAGGTCTAAAAAAGTAAATGCCGTCATGAAAATCGATGCCTCTGTTGAAAGACAAATACTACTAGCCCTCCAGCAATATCTGACCGCACTCGGAGACGCCAACGACGCGGAAGATCACGGCTATGACGCCGACGCGCAGAGCATCCGCCAGGCTGCCCGTGAGGGCATCCATTCCCTGTTGCAGCAAGAGGGATTTGTGTCAGAGTTGTTTCCGAATTTGGAGGGGGATCTTTCCACCCAGTTTCTTTACGACGTCGGCTGGTTGGCGTATCGCAATATCGTTTCAGCCCGCTTGCAGTCCATCTCCGCGGAGGACGGAAAAACACCATCCCCCGCGGCCTGTACTATTTGCTCCCAGATCAAAGATTTCGAAGTTGCCGGGCAGAAATACGGCTGGCCGGAAAATGATACGTCCCTTCCTGCAGCCGCTGCCTCACTCATCCAGGTTCGGGAACTCGTGCCATTCGACAGCCGCACCCTCGACCTCCGGCGCTGTCCGCAGTGCGGCACGCATTACCTGTA
>CAZNAF010000066.1:0-13515 GCA_964570925.1 uncultured Anaerolinea sp. | reverse complement strand
ATCGCAAACTCCGGCTGGTTCATCCCCGTGCTGATCGCCGTCATGGCCATCGGTCTCATCGGGCTGTTGTTTTACATCATCCCCGGGCTGACCATCATCTGGCTGGCCGTGCTGGCTTACGGCATCGTCACGGGGTTCAACGTATCCTCGGGCATCCTGTTTGCCGTCATCACCCTGTTGATGATTGGCGGCAACATCGTGGATAACCTAACCATGGGCAAAGAAGCCCGAAAAACCGGCGCGAGCTGGCTGAGCATCGCCGTGGCACTGGTGGCCGGCATCGCGGGGACCTTCATCCTGCCGCCCTTTGGCGGGCTGCTCTTTGCCGCGGCGGCCATTCTGGTCGTGGAGTGGATCCGCAAAAAGGATTTTCTGGAAGGGTTGAAATCCACGGGCGGGATCCTCAAGGGATGCGGCGTGGCCGTGGTCGTGCGTTTCTTGATCGGATTGACGATGATCGGTTTGTGGGGCGTGTGGGTCTGGCTGATCAACTAGCAGACCGGTCAGGCGCCTGACCTTTGGCCTGCCTGGCCAGCAGCACCTGGTAAAGCACGATCGACCCCGCCACGGCCGCGTTGAGCGACTCAATTTCACCGCGCATGGGCAAGCTGAGCATGAAATCGCAGGTTTCCCTGACCAGCGCGCGCATTCCCTCCCCTTCGTTGCCAACGATCACACCCACAGGGCCGTCCAGGGGGAACTCATGGACGGGTCTGCCCTGCGGGCCGCCCTCCAGGCCGATGATCCAGGCGTTGTGTTCCTTTTTCAATTCGTCGCACACCTGCACCAGATTCCCCTGGGCGATGAGCAAATGCTCGCTCGCTCCTGCGGAGGCGTTCACCACCGCCGGGGTGACTTCCGCGGCACGGTGAGTGGGGATGACCACCCCGTGTACGCCGGCCGCCTCGGCTGTGCGCAGCAGGGTGCCCAGGTTCTGAGGGTTTTGGATCAGATCGAGCAGGAGGATGAAGAGGTCTTCACCCTTTTGCGCGGCAAGATCCAGGATATCCGCCAGGTCCACGTAGGGATAACGGCTGACCTCCAGGGCGACGCCCTGCGGGTTTTCACCCATGCCGGCCAGTTTATCACGCGAGGCACGTTCAATGATCACTTTGCGGCTTTTTGCCAGGCGCATGATCTCGGCGATCCTGCCCTTTTCTTCCAGCCCGGCGGCCAACAATAAACGAAACACCTCACGGCGTTTCGTTTTTAACACTTCCATGACCGGGTTGCGGCCGATGATCCACTCTTTCAAGGGGTCACTCCCAGTGCCAGGAACTGCCGTCCTTGTTGTCTTCGAGGACGACGCCCAGTTCGGCCAGGCGGTCTCTGATGCGGTCTGAAAGCGCCCACATCTTGTTCTGGCGCAAGTCGGTGCGAATTTCTATCAGCAAGTCCACAAAATCATCCGCAGCCTGGCTGCCCACTTCAGCCTTGTCCAGGCTGAGGCCCAGCACGGAGGTGAGCTTGCGGATGAGGGTCTGGGCGGGTTCCAGCTGGGCGTCTGTGGCACCCTCGGCACGGGTCTGATTGACAACCCTCACCAGGTCGAACAGCCCGGCCAGCGCACCGGACGAATTGAAATCCTCGTCCATGGCGGCCACGAAACCGTTCTGCGCCGCTGAGAGCTGGTTTTGAAGGGTTTCGAGCGCGCTTTGCGGTGCGCCGCCCGCGCCAGCCTGGGCGGGTTTGAGGGCAGAACGCAGCCTCTCGATGGCTTTCTCGGCCTGGCCCAGAATTTCCTCGGAATAGGAAAGCGGGTTGCGGTAGCCGGAGTTCAACACCATCATGCGCAGCGCGTCCGCGGGATGCCTGCTCAGGAATTCTTCAATGGTCACCAGGTTGCCAACGGACTTGGACATTTTTTCGCCGCTCAACTGCAGCATGCCGTTGTGCATCCAGTAGGTGGCAAAGCCTTTGCCTGTGTAGCATTCGCTCTGTGCGATCTCGTTCTCATGGTGCGGGAAGATGAGGTCGTTCCCCCCGCCGTGGATGTCGATCTGTTCGCCCAGGTGGTTGAGATTCATGGCCGAGCATTCGATATGCCAGCCGGGGCGGCCTTCTCCCCAGGGACTGGGCCAGGCAGGTTCGCCGGGTTTGGCAGACTTCCACAGCGCGAAATCCATGGGGTGTTCCTTGCGCGCATCCACTTCGATGCGTGAACCGGCCTGCATGTCATCCAGCTTGCGGCCGGATAGTTTGCCGTAGTGCTCGTCTTTGGTGACCCTGAAATAAACGTCGCCCTCCACCGGGTAGGCGTAACCCTTATCGATCAACCCCTGGATCATGATGATGATCTGTTCCATTTCGCGCGTGGCGCGCGGGTTGATGGTGGCGGGCAGGATATTGAAATCGCGCAAATGCTGCTCGTAATCACGAATGTACATCTCACCCAGGGCAAAGGGGTCCATGCCCTGCTGATTGGCCTTGAGGATGATCTTGTCATCCACGTCGGTGAAGTTCATCACGTGCTTGACGTCGTACTCGCGAAACTCGAGGTAGCGGCGGATGATATCGAACACGAGGGCAGACATGGCGTGGCCGATGTGAGCCTTGGCGTACACGGTGGGTCCGCAAACGTACATCGAGACCTTCCCGGGCTGCAAGGTTCGAAATTCTTCGGTCTTTCTGGTAAGGGTGTTGTAGACTTTCAACATCTGCCTGCTCCTCTAATGGTTTGATGAATTGTTCTCTTCAGGGCGGCCGAAGATCATGCGTCCGGCGGCGGTTTGCAGCACCTTGGTGACCATGATGGAGATCTCCTGGTCGAGGTATTCGCGGCCGTTCTCCACCACCACCATCGTGCCGTCATCCAGATAGGCCACACCCTGGCCGGATTCGCGCCCTTCCTGGATGACGCGGACAGACATCATCTCACCGGGCAGCAGCACAGACTTGACCGCGTTGGCCAGCTCGTTGATGTTCAACACGTTCACACCCTGCAGTTCGGCCACACGGTTGAGGTTGTAATCGTTGGTCAGGATCGGACAACGCATCTGACGAGCCAGCACCACCAGTTTGTCATCCACTTCGCGCATACCCTCCACGTCGATGTCGCTGATGCGCACCTGCATGGCAGGTTCCTTCTGCAGGGCGGAGAGCACCTCCATGCCGCGCCGGCCGCGCTGCCTGCGCATGCTGTCGGAGGAATCGGCGATGTATTGCAGTTCGTTCAAGACAAAACGCGGGATCACCAGCGTGCCGGGTAAAAATCCGGTTCGTGAGATGTCAGCAATGCGGCCGTCAATGATCACACTCGTATCCAGCAGGATGTTGCGGCTTTCCGCCCAGGCGCCAGAACCCTCTTTGCCTGAGGAGGAAGAACTGCCGCGCAGGGAGGAAAAAATATTGAAAAGGTCGGTCTGCCTCATCACGAACAGAGCCACCCCGGCGTAACCAAAGATCAACACCCCGGCAAAGGGCAGGATCTTGCCGAAGGGTGCCGGCAGCAGGGAAATGGGAAAGGAAAACAGAGCCGCCACGATCAGCCCCGCGATCAAACCGATCAGGGCCGAAAGCAGGGTCTGGGCGGAAACGGTCTTGAGCAGTTTACCCAGGGCGCGCACCGGCCGGGTGGTAATGTAGGGGGTCAGGATCAGACCCACCAGGGCACCCACCGCGCCGATCACGAACGAATATTGGTCCACTGTCATGGTGTTGGCCGTGGCGTTAAGGTTGGCTGAAACACCCAGGTCCTTGCCCCACAACGCGCCCCCAATTGCGAAACCGATCATGCCGAGAATACGAAAAATAAAATCAGCACTCATAATAATTGCTCCTTAGAAAATAATGTTAACGTGCAAAATAAATGAAAGATGATTGCAATGGAGTTATGATAGCATGCCCTACGAAGTTCGTCAAATCATGCGCGGTAAATCTGGGGAGAATGGCTTATGGTTGAACATCCTCAATTGAGGGATACAACGAACAGGTTTCGAAAAGAGGAAATTTAGGCAGCCGATGAGGACTCGGTCGGCGCCCGGGAGCCTGCCAAAACGACCTGGTTCCTGCCCCGTTTTTTGGCTTTGTATAACGCCTCGTCCGCGCAGGCGATCAACTGCTGGATGCTGACGCCGTCTTCAGGAAATGACGCGATGCCGATGGACACCGTGGCCGAGATCTGTCTCCCCTCTTTCGTGATCACGGCTTCCGAGAGGACCTCGCGAATTTTATCCGCTTTCTTGATCAATTCAGAACCTGACATGTTCTGAAAAGACAAGAGGATCTCGTCCCCGCCCATGCGGCAGGAAAAATCATCAGCCCTGGTTAACGACCGTATTTTTCTGCCGTATTCTTCCAGAATGGCATCCCCCACCAGATGACCGAATTTATCATTGATATTTTTAAAATGATCGATGTCTATCACGAGGATGCTGAAAGGTTGTTTAAGCTGGCGGCAAATCCTGATCTGTTTCGTCAGGATCTGGTCCATGATCCTGCGGTTGTTCAAACCGGTCAGCGTGTCATGCGTGGCCTGTTCCTGCAGTTTTGCCTGGAGCTGATTGATCTCTTTGATCTGCAGTTTCAGGCGCTCCGCCTGAACGCGCAAGCTTTCCTCGGACCTTTTTCGTTCGGTAATATCCTTGGAGATCCCAAAAGTACCGATGATATTCCCTTTACTGTCATAAAGGGGCATCTTCGTGGATAAAACCCAGGCGTCCGGCTGGCCTGGCCTGGTCTCTTTTTCTTCCACACTGAGCGTCTTGCCGGTGCGGATGATCTCCTGTTCACCCTCAAAAGCGAACCTGGCATGTTCCATCGAAAAGAAATCAAAATCGCTCTTGCCGACCGCCTCGGAAGGGTCATTTAAGCCGAATGCGTTGGCGTGCGATTTTGAAATGCGAATGAAGCGGCTGTCCAGGTCTTTAAAATAGATGTATTCCGGGACGTTATCCAACAGGTGCCGCAACAGGTCATGGTCGCTGACAGGGGGCATGCCTTGTGATGCGCCTCGTCCAGGCGTGTTGCCCTCAGCGGATGCCTCTTTTCGTTTCTCCTGCCCGATTTTGGGTGCTTTTTCAGCTGTCATACCAACCTTTTTGTTTATCAACATTCAGTGAATTGGTAAGAATTTCCAGCACCAGGGAGGTTTTTTGTTTATTAGAAGCGGCCAAGGTAAAAACACGATCCGTTGATCGGGCCAACAAAACCCTGTCCAATCCTTGTTGTTGAATGGGTCGATCAGGTCTTGGCTGGTTCATGGACACCCCATTTTCTGCCAGAACCCCGATGAATGGAATTCGCGGGTTCCTCGTGATCAGAAGGTGCAATGTGGTTAGTGACGGTCGATTTAGCTTCGATGCTTGAGATAATTGTAGTGGTTTTTTCAATTTCGTGTCAATTGATAATGCGATAACAAATCTGTAATGAGATTTTTTACGTACACCTCAAATAGAGGGATTCACTCTACGGATCTGAATCATAAAATTGGTTCAACCATAATAGCGGGTTGAACCTTATAACCTTCTATTCACCGTGGTTCCCGGTTCTCTTGTAGAATTACAGGTGTTGATCATCCATCCGTGGAGGGGTTTATGCGTCTTTCTCGCCATTCTTCGTTAACCTTGATACTCAATCTGTCTGTACTCACCACCCTTCTCTTGGGGTGTACGCCGGCGGCACTCGAGCCAACGATCACACCCATCCCGCCCACGGCGGTGCCCTCCGCAACACCCGAACCGACGAAGGTCCCTATTCCCGAGGGTGCAGTTGAGACTGCGGATGGGAAATCGATCTTTGTAGAGCAAGGGAAGATGTATATGGTCGATGCGACGATAGGTATTAAACGCGAGACTGAATTGTCGAAAGAAGTATTTACCAATGTCTTTGATGCGAGCGATTTGGTAAAACAGCTTCACCCCGAACTATTTGAGGGAGACCAGCAGCCGTTGCTTGACTTTTTGTTACCTCCAGAGACCGTAAAAGATGGAGCGTATGATTTTGCGATTGAAAAAACGCGATGGGCATTTGAGAAACAAGTGGATGGTATGGAATTAGCAGGTATACCATTAGAAATTATTACAGTAAAAATGCCAGAGGAGTATCCTGCTGATTATGTTTTCATAATGATGATGGCTGTGTATGGTTTAAATGAACCATTGCCAGTAACGGTTGGAATTAGGGAAAATTGGGAAGATTTTTTAATTATGGACGGTTCGTGTAATTGGAATCTTTTTCAACAAAGGTCTGGAAAACCAAATTCAGTGGCAGCGTATTCCTCTATCAAAGAGTTGAGTGCAGATTTGAGCGGACAAAGAATAACGTTTATGATGGTTGTGGGTACTCCTGATTCATCAGATGAATATCTGGAAATCGCATATGGGATATTGCCAAAAAGCGAGCTAATTACTGCGGTTGAAAAGTATTATTTGGAAACATATGGTTCACTCGCGTTCGAGATGCGTAACCCCGATAGACTAAATGGTGGGCAGCCAGGTGGGACAAAATTCGCGCCTCTTCTTGATACGATTCGAAAAAATGAAGTGTTGCGGATTAGGTTTCCAGGATTTTTACCATCAATGCATCAGGCAGAGGTTTACCTTCCGCAATTGAAGTGGATTTCTGCAATTTCCGGGGATTTTTTTAAGATTGGAAAAAAGTACGACGGACCGAAAAACAAGCGAAACCGGGGAGAAGAAAATGCAAGTTTTCTAGGGTGCATCCCAACAAACGGGATGCACCCTGCGGATCGAAACGGCGATAATGCACCATTTTGAATTGGTTAATTGGTGCATCCCAGAAAGCGGGATGCACCCTACGGACCCTGCGGCGTGATAAAATCCACGCATGGCCATTGAGTTACTCGCACCCGCCAAGGACCTGCCAAGCGGTATCGCCGCCGTCAACTGCGGCGCGGACGCGGTCTACATCGGCGCTTCGCGCTTCGGAGCCCGTGAGGACGCAGGGAACCCCCTCGCGGACATCGCGCAGCTGGTCGAGTACGCGCACCGCTATTGGGCCAGGGTGTACGTGACCCTCAACACCCTGCTGCATGACTCCGAGATCCCCGCCGCGCTCACCCTCATCCGCCAGGTCTACGAAAGCGGCGCCGACGCCCTCATCATCCAGGACGCCGGACTGCTCGAATGCGACCTGCCGCCCATCGCCCTGTTTGCCAGCACGCAGATGCACAATCACAGGCCGGAGCGCGTTCGCTTTCTAGAAGAGGTGGGGTTCAAGCGGGTCATTCTGGCGCGCGAGCTCAGCCTGGAGCAGATCCAGGCCATCCGCGCGCAAACCACCCTTGAGCTGGAAACCTTCATCCACGGCGCCTTGTGCGTCAGTTACAGCGGGCAATGCAACCTGAGCTACGCCATCGGCGGGCGCAGCGGCAACCGCGGCCAGTGCGCGCAGCCCTGCCGCAACCCCTATACCCTGGTGGACGGCAGCGGGCGCGCGCTTGAGAAGCCGCGACACTGGCTTTCCATCCGCGACCTGAACCTGAGCGGCAGCCTCGCGGAGCTGATGGCAGCCGGCGTGACCTCCTTCAAGATCGAGGGTAGGCTGAAGGACGAAACGTACGTGAGGAACGTGGTCAGCTATTACCGCAGGGAACTCGATCGCCTGCAGGTGCAGAAAAGCTCCTCGGGGACGGTGTTGCATGATCTAGAGCCGAACCTAGAGAAGACCTTCAACCGGGGCTATTGCGAGTATTTCATCCACGGCCGGCAGGCCAGGATCGGTTCGCCCGCTACGCCCAAGATGATTGGCGAGTCCATCGGCCACGTGCGCCAGGTCAAACAGAATGCTTTCCTGTTTGCGCCAAAAGACAAGAGTGTCATCCTGCAAAACGGGGACGGGTTAAGCTTTTTCAACGACAAGGGCGAGCTGGATGGCGCCCTGGTCAACCGCGTGGAAGGAGAATGGGTCTTCCCCGCGCGCATGGACGGCCTCCGGCCCGGCCTGGAACTGCACCGCAACCTCGACAAAATCTTCATGGACAGGTTGAAAGCCAGCCAGGCAACTCGAAAAATTCGGGTTGTGATGAGTCTGTCGGAATCTCCCGACGGACTGAGGCTGGAGATGCGTGACGAGGACGGCAACCAGGCAGAGGTGCAGACAGGCACTCCCGCTCAAAGGGCGGAAAAGCCCGTGCAGGCGTTGGAGATGATCAAAAAACAGCTCGGCAAGCTGGGTGACAGTGAATTCATGCCCCACGAGATCCACCTGGACCTGCGGACGGTGCCCTTTTTACCCGCGGCGGCCTGGAACGAGCTGAGACGGGCGGCCGTCCATGCGCTGCGCGATGCCCGGGAAAAGAACCGCCCCCTGCTGGCAGGAGGCGTTCAGGAAAATGATTTCCCCTTCCCTGTTCAAGAATTGGATTATCGCGGTAATGTGCTCAACCAAAAAGCGGCGGATTTCTATCAGCGCCACGGGGTGTCGAGGATCGAACCTGCCGCGGAAAGCGGCCTTGATCTGCGCGGGCGCAGGGTCATGACCAGTAAATACTGCCTCAAATACGAACTGGATGCCTGTCCGCGCCACGGCGGGAAGGTCACCGTTCAGGAACCGTTGACCCTGGTAGATGAGGATGGTCACCGGCTGCGCCTGGTCTTTGACTGCGGTAACTGCGAGATGGGAGTGCATTTCGAAGGCAAGATCGCCTGACGCCCCGCCGTTTCTCCCTATTTTATGAAAATGAATCCTCCCCGCCGCAAGCTGCGGGGTATTGATCAAACAAAATTTTGTTCTTCCACCTCACCCCTACTCCCCTCTCCATCCATGGATGGAGAGGGGCCGGAAGTGAGGTATAAAATGAACTTATTGTTTTTAAAGCAAACTGCGGGGAAAATACCTTTTTTTGATAATAATTGAAAAAAACAATGGCCAATTCGGACTATATTAGTCTTGATTGTGTCAGCATTATTCTCTATAATACAGGCAAAATAAAGATCCGTCCCTGACCAAAACCAAAACCTGAAGGGAGGGATGATGGAGGAGGTACGATGAAACAAGTCCGAGTTTTGGTGGGCACCAAAAAAGGGGCCTTTCTGCTCACCTCAGATGAAAAACGCCGGCAATGGCAGGTTTCAGAGCCGCTTTTCGGCGGCTGGGAGATCTATCACATCAAGGGCTCACCCGTGAACCCGAACCGTTTGTACGCTTCCCAAACTTCCGACTGGTTCGGACAGGTGATCCAGCGCTCGGACGACGGCGGAAAAACTTGGAACGCGGTCGGCAACCAGTTCGTCTACGCGGGCGAAACGGGGACGCACCAGTTCTATGACGGCACCCAACGTCCCTGGGAGTTCAAAAAGGTCTGGTACCTGCAGCCCTCCCTGAGCGAGGCGGAAACGGTGTACGCGGGGGTGGAAGACGCAGCCTTATTCGTTTCGAAGGACGGCGGCTCAACTTGGCAGGAACTGCCCGGGCTGCGCAAGGCCAAGGGACAGCTCTGGCAGCCGGGCGCGGGCGGCCTGTGCCTGCACACCATTTTACTTGACCCGGTCAACCTAGAACGCATATACGTGGCCATTTCGGCGGCGGGCGCCTTCCGCACGCAGGATGGGGGGCAAACCTGGCAGCCGATCAACAAGGGGCTGCGTTCCGATTACAAACTGCCCGACCCGGATGCCGACGTGGGGCACTGTGTGCACAGCCTGGCGCTGCATCCCTCACGGCCGGAGGTGCTTTTTATGCAAAAGCACTGGGACGTGTTGCGCAGTGACAACGCCGGGGAGGCATGGCACGAGGTAAGCGGCAACCTGCCCAGCGATTTTGGTTTTCCCATCGCCGTGCACGCCCACGAACCCGAAACGGTTTACGTGGTACCCATCAAGAGCGATTCCGAGCATTTTCCGCCCGATGGAAAACTGCGCGTCTACCGCAGCCGCAGCGGCGGCAACGACTGGCAGGCACTGACCGATGGACTGCCGCAAAAGGATTGCTACGTTAACGTGCTGCGCAGTGCCCTGGCGGTGGATACCCTGGAGGAATGCGGGATTTATTTCGGCACCAGCGGCGGCCAGGTCTACGTTTCTGCTGATTCAGGCGACCACTGGGAAACGATCACCGCGAACCTCCCGCCCGTGCTGTCGGTGGAGGTGCAGGTGCTGCCATGATGCGCGTCGTGCTGCCCTATCACCTGCAGCAACTAGCGCGTAGCGGCAGGCTGGTGGAAGTGGAAGTGGAAAGTCCGGTCACCCAGCGCCGCCTCCTGGACGCGCTGGAGTCGCGCTATCCAATGCTCAAGGGCACCATCCGCGATGCGCAGGACGGCAGCCGGCGCAAGTATTTGCGTTATTTTGCCTGCGGAGAGGATCTTTCGCTTGAAGATCCAGATACGCCGCTGCCAGAGGCGGTGGTCCGCGGCGAGGAGGAATTCATGATCGTGGGGGCGATGGCAGGCGGATAGGCGTTCCTTCATTCACCATGCCATAAAAATTAAACCATAATTCCCTTTTCGGTATGGATCAAGGGCGGGGTAATCCTGGCCGATTGGTTCTTTGAGAAAACAGGGATGGAATTGCGGCTTCGCAACCTTCCTTGAGGTACGGACAGCAAACCTGCAGGATGAAAGGATGTAGAATTAGTGAGGAATCACCAATCACACATCACGATGGACTGACAAACCAGCAGACCGCAGCCACCCCACTCACCACAAGGAGCCATCATGTTCAGACCCATGAGATTAAATAAACAGCAATTATCCAACGAAGAGACCGATGCGATGCTGAAGACCTGCACCTCCGGCGTGCTGGCCGTGTGCGGGGACGAAGGGTATCCCTACGCCGTGCCCTTAAGCTACGCCTACGAGGATGGAAAGATCTATTTTCATTGCGCCACCAGCGGGCATAAACTGGACGCGATCAAAAATCATGAAAAGGTGTCGTTTTGCGTGGTCGCGGGCGACGAGGTGCATCCCGGGGAATTAACGACCTATTACCGCAGCGCCATCGTTTTTGGGCGGGCGAGGATCCTGGAGGGGGATGAAGAAAAGCGTTACGCGCTCGAACGGCTTGCCGATAAGTATGCTCCCGATTTTCCCGCGCAAGGGGAAGCCGCCATCAAGCGGGAATGGAAAGCCGTCACCAGCGTGGTGATCGAGATCGACCACAGTACCGGCAAAGCCGCCAGCGAGATCCTCGAGGGGAAAACGTAGAGTTTTAGGGTGGATCCTCCTGATAGTATGGAGAGTGCATCCCCAAATGCGGGAAGTACCCTACGGATCAATACTACTGATCCTGATCGGCGAGGGGGAATACCCGAACGAAGAGATGCACTACCAGCAGGAGTATGTGCTGGCCGTCTTTTCCAACCCGCAGAAGAAGCTCCTCATCGGTCTGAAAGATGAGGGGCCACCCAACACTTCTTGGGAGAGAATCTGAACTTAATGAGCGCGTTGGTCTTCGACTGGCTGGATGAGGTCCTGGCGTGAGAGAAGGAGTCAGGGGTGGAGGAGAACTCACCACCCCGGTTAGTAAAACCGGCGTTGCCGTGATTTAGCTTGGTGGATGGAGCCCTCTACGTTTTATGTGGGGGGCTTTTTATGATGTAACGCCTCGTAAAGCATCCCTGCGATCTGTGTCGCCGAATACTTGTTTTGGGCATCCAACCACAAGGTGGCCAGGCTCAAGATTGCCCCGACGACGATCCGGGCGGTGATTTCAGGGGGCTGTCCCAGGTCTGCATACAGGTGATACCGCTCGATGTCTAGCAGGGTTTCCCCCACCATGTATTGGCGTACGCGTTCGGTCATCTCGGCGGATCCTTTACCGCCGAGAATCACGCGATAAACATCCTGGTTGCGCTCGATGTGTTCGAAGATGTTGCGGTAACCGTAATATTCCGCCTGGGCGGGCATTTCCCCGCTGTAAGAAAGGAGCACTTCCTGCTCGGTGGCATGGATGAGATCTTCGATCACCGACCACAATAGCTCATCTTTATCCCTGGCGTGAAGATAGAAAGTTGCCCGGGCCAGGTCGGCGCGGTCGGTAATTTCCTGGATCGATACAGAATCGAAGCCCTTTTCGAGGATCAAGGCCAGGAGGGCGGTTTGCAGCTGTTGGCGGGTGCGCTGGCGGTGGCGTTGGTGGCGTGAGAGGGGGGATGGGTCCATAAGTTGATACCTGTCCATTACTAACGCTGATGAAGGATTCGTCCATCATCGGTTCTTGACTGGCCGATTGCAGTCATTATAATGTATTTTAGACATAATGTCTATTTCTAGATTACAAGACTAGTATGGAGGAAATGGTGAAACGAAAAGATGCAGTTCAGGAAGCTTTCGAGAACGGCGAAGTGTTCGATGCTCATCGCACGTTCGGACGGCGTTTCTTCTTCTCAACTGAGGATCTTGAGTTCGGCTTCCGCTATTTTTTTGGAACGGTCACGCATGGGGGGGTTGAATTCGGTGAAATGCTCTATATTGCTTCCCGGGTCAATGAGAAGAAGCTGGCTTCATTCTCCCGGGAGGCAATATTGATGGCGGAACGGGTCTGCCAGCGTGCACGCCAGTCTTTGAAGAATGGGCATATCGTCAGCGCTCGGGAGGGGTTGTTGAGGGCAAGTTATTACTATCGCATTGCAGGAGGGGTGATCAACCCGCGTGAAAAACTCCTTGAATGGCAAGCAGCTCATAAAAAGTCACGAGAACTTTTCAAGGAAGCAGCTGCCAACTTTAACCCGCCGATCGAAACCATCGAGATCCCATTCGAAGGGACGAATCTGCCAGGCTACTTTGTTAAGCCGGATGAGAGTCAGAATCCCAGAAAGACCATTGTCATGATCGGCGGCACGGAGACATTTGCTGAAGATTTATACTTTTATCTCGCGCCAGCAGCAATAAAGCGAGGCTACAATTTCGTGACAATAGATATTCCGGGACAAGGCGAGTTGCCGGTTGAAGGGAAATTTTTTCGCCATGACACCGAAGTGCCCATAAGCGTGATTGTTGATTACCTCTTGTCTCGGCCAGATGTGGATGCGGAGCGGTTGGCCTTTTTTGGGTACAGCGGAGGAGGCTACCTTATTCCCCGCGCGTGTGCTTATGAGCCACGGATCAGGGCTTGTATTGCGAATAGCATGTTATTCGACCTTGACCGGATCTGGCGGACAACATTTCTCCAGTTTGGAGAACTTTTTAAGAAGAGAGACCCATTGTCATGGTTGTTGGCAGATGTGCTTGCCTGGAGGTGGGGGTGTAAAGATCCACTCGCGCTGATCCCGGCCAATAAGGATTTCAAGTTCGATCCAAGCCTCATTAAGTGCCCCGTGCTCATCGTAATCGGGGAAGGAGAATATTTCGGTTCAAAAGAATCGCGCAGGCAACAAGATGTTGCGATGGAGAGGATGCCAAATCCGAACAAAAAAATCGTGATTGTACGACATGAGGAAGGCGCTGGAGCGCACGTGACGGCCGAGAACCTGAGCTTGCTAAACCAGATCGTCTTCGACTGGCTGGATGAAGTTTTCGAACCTTTCTGAGGAGATGGAATTTACGTAAATCGATTCACATTGGTAGGGATACGCGTAAATATGTTTACCGTTTCCAGCATGATACCTTCGATTTCA
>CAZNAF010000065.1:6203-13525 GCA_964570925.1 uncultured Anaerolinea sp. | reverse complement strand
GGCCGCGTCCCCCCTTCCCGGCTGTTAAAGGTCTTTTTGGCAAGCCCTCAAATGTTAATAATGTTGAAACCTATGCCAACGTCCCGCAAATCATCAACAACGGACCCGAGTGGTACGCAGCTTTCGGTACTGAAAAATCCAAAGGCACGAAAACTTTCGCCCTGGCCGGTGACGTGAAACACACCGGTTTGATCGAGGTGCCCTTCGGCCTGACCTTGCGTGAGATCATTTATGACGTAGGCGGCGGCATCAAAGATGACAAGGCATTCAAAGCCATTCAAACCGGCGGCCCCATGGGTGGTTGTCTGCCGGCCGAATATCTTGACCTTCCTGTTGATTACCAGGAACTTGCCAAAGCAGGTTCCATTATGGGCTCCGGCGGTCTGGTGGTCATGGATGAAGAAACCTGCATGGTCGATATCGCCCGTTTCTTTATGGATTTCGTACAGGATGAATCCTGTGGAAAATGCACTCCCTGCCGTGTCGGAACCCGCAAGATCCTTGAAATCCTTGAAGGGATCTGCGAAGGCCGTGGAAAAATGGAAGACCTTGACACACTGGATATGCTTTGCGAACAGATCCGTGAAGACAGCCTCTGCGGTCTGGGACAGGGTGCTCCCAACCCGGTAGTCAGTACGCTGAAACACTTCCGTGACGAATATGAAGCTCATATCAAAGAAAAACGCTGTCCGGCAAAGGTCTGTAAGGCGCTGATCCGTTACGAGATCATTGACGGTACCTGCACAGGCTGCACGGTCTGCGCCCGCAATTGCCCCGTGAACGCAATTTCAGGTGAAAGACGCCAAACCCACGTGATAGACCCGGATGTTTGTGTGCGCTGCGGTATCTGTATGCAAGTCTGTAATTTTAATGCAATTGTCATCAATTAATTTTGTTGAGGTGGAGTTCAATCCCCCATCAACTTTATTACCATCATCTGAGCCGAGGAGGAGAACATGACAATTGAACCCAAAGACGGTAAAGTAGTCCTGGAAGCTGTCCAGGCTGCCGTCGATCGTTATGGTGCGTCACAGGATGAAATTATACCAATTCTGAATGATGTGAACCGGGAAATTGGATTTCTTCCCGGCGAAGCGCTGGATGAACTCAGCCGCTTGTTGAAAGTGCCCAAAAGCCAGCTATTTTCAGTAGCCAGTTTTTATCACATGCTTTCAACAAAACCTCGCGGCAAGCACGTTTTGCAATTTTGCGAGAGCGCTCCATGTCATGTTGCCGGTGGACGTGAAGTCTGGACGGCGATCAAGGAAACCTTGAAGATCAATGAAAACGAGACGACACCTGACGGTAAATGGACCTTAATTACTACCAGCTGCCTCGGCGTTTGCGGAGTCGGTCCCGTAATGATGATCGACGATGATGTAATCGGAAACGTGGACCCCGCAAAGGTTTCCGAAATTTTAGCGAGATACGAGTAGGAGGCAGACATGAAAGCGATACGTTCCATGGTATTGGTCTCCAGCGATCCGCAGAGCATCGCGAACGGCGCGAATGATGTATATCAAACCTTGCAACAGGAAATCGCCAAATTTGGTCTCGATCAGGAAATCTCATTGACCATGGTGGGCGACGTTGGCAGGCATGACGCCTCTCCCCTGGTGATCGTCTATCCGGAAGCCACGATCTACGGCCCGGTGAAAAAGGAAAATGTTGCCTATCTTGTAGAGGAACACCTTTATAAAGGCCGTGTGGCTGCTGACCTGCAGGCTCCGGTGCGTGAGCTTTCGGGCAAGATCGCCTGGCTTTCAGCGCGAAAAGGCACCCTGCCTGCCGAGCAACGCATCGTGCTCGAAAGAGCCGGCATCATTGATCCGGATTCCATTGATGATTACATCATCCACGATGGCTATCAGGCACTCGCCAAAGCCGTTACCGAGATGACCCCCGAAGATATATTTAGTACCCTTGAAAAATCGGGGCTGCGCGGCCGCGGCGGCGCTGGTTTTCCGACCGGGACCAAATGGCGTTTCGTCTCCAAGACGAATAGCGCCAAAAAATACGTCATCTGCAACGCGGATGAAAGTGAACCCGGCACGTTCAAAGACCGCCTCATTTTGGAGGGTGACCCGCACGCCATCATCGAAGCGATGGCCATCGCGGCTTACGCCGTGGGCGCGGATGAAGGCTATTTCTATATCCGTGGTGAATACGTACTCGCCCAGGAACGCGTGAAAACCGCCATCAAACAAGCCAAAGAGTTGGGCTTTTTAGGAAAGAACATCTTCGGCACTGATTTCAACCTGGAGTTGCACGTCCATTCTGGCGCAGGCGCATACATCTGCGGTGAAGAAACTGCCCTGATCGAATCCATTGAAGGAAAGCGCGGTGAACCGCGCGCGCGTCCTCCCTACCCAACCACCAATGGCTTGTGGGGAAAACCCACCCTGGTAAATAACGTTGAAACCATGGCCAATGTGGCGCCCATCCTTCGTAATGGAGCTGAATGGTATCGCAGTTTTGGACCCCAAACCAGTCCGGGCACCAAGGTTTACACGATCCTCGGAAATGTCAATGTGACCGGCCTGATCGAAGTTCCCATGGGTATTACCCTGCGCGAAGTGATCGCCATCTATGGCAAGGGCATGAAGAATGGAAAACCCTTCAAGCTCGCGCAAACAGGCGGGTCATCAGGATCCATTGTGCCTGCCATCCTGCAAGACACCCCCATGGATTTCGATTCCTTCAGTAAAGCCGGTGTGGCTCTCGGATCAGGCGCGCTGCTCATCTGTGATGAAGACACCTGCGTGGTTGACCTGGCAAAGGTGTTGCTCAACTTCTTCCGCAAGGAATCATGCGGCAAGTGCAACCCGTGCCGAATCGGCAACCAACGCGCATTTGAAATATTAACGAATATTTCAGAAGGCACAGGCACGCTCAACGACCTGAAGGACCTGATGAATTTAAGTGACAATCTTTATCAGCTTTCCAACTGCGGCCTCGGCCAAACAGCAGGAGCGCCCATACGGGATATTTTGAACCATTTCCGCGCTGAAGTGGAAGCCCATATTCGTTTGAAAGTCTGCCCGACGGGTGTATGCCCGATGAGCGGAAAAAAGATCTAGGATCTTTGTATTTTCTTGACAGGAGAGAAACAATAATGGCGACGATAACGATCGACGATAAAAAACTTGAAGTTCCAGATGGGATCACCGTTTTACGTGCCGCGCAGGCCAACGGGATCGACATTCCCACTCTATGTGATCACCCTCACCTGACGCCCTACGGCGGCTGCCGTCTATGCCTGGTAGAGGTGGAAGGTGCGCGGACGCTGCAACCTTCGTGCACATTACCGGTAAGCAATAACATGGTGGTGAAAACTAAAACCAAGAAAGTATTGGATGCGCGACAGTTTGTATTAACGCTGATCTTCAGTGAGCGCAACCATTTCTGTCCGTATTGCCAGGTCAGCGGCGGAGATTGCGAACTTCAAAATTCCGCATACGCCGAAGGGATGACCCACTGGCCTCTTTCTCCGAATTATCAGCCTTACCCGATGGATGCCTCCCATCCCTATATCATCCTCGAGAACAACCGCTGCATCCTTTGCCGCCGCTGCGTACGTGCCTGCGGAGAATTGATCGGCAATTACACGCTCGGGTTTGAAGAGCGCGGCGCCAAAAGCATCCTGGTCGCGGATACGGGCGTGCCACTGGGCGAAAGCACCTGTATTTCGTGCGGTGCCTGTGTGCAGGTTTGCCCCACCGGCGCGTTGATCGACCGCTGGAGCGCTTACCGCGGCAAGGAAACCCAGGTGGAAGTGACGAACACTGTCTGCGTGGCCTGCTCTGTCGGCTGCAAGGTTAACGTTCTTACGCGCAACAACAGCCTTGTGCGCATTGAAGGCGATTGGGACGCCGAAGTTAACGAGGGTGTTCTGTGTGAAGCCGGACGTTTCAAACCCATGACGGTGGAATGCGAACGCATCGCCACACCTTTGGTACGCAAGAACGGCTCACTTAAAGCAGCCACTTGGGATGAAGCCCTCAGTGAAGTTGCTTCCCAATTTAAACAAGCCTCAGACAACCTGGCAGCGGTAGTCTCAAGCCGCCAACCCCTTGAAGCCCTCTACGGTTTCAAGCAGCTTTTTGCCGACAAATTAGGCAGTAATTTGGTCACTTCCACTGAAGAAGGTCTTTATACCGCTGATGCTGCAGTTTTTGCCGAAGGCAAGAAAAAAGCTTTTGAAACGGACCTTCAAGCCTTGCGTACTGCCGGTTCCGTGATGGTTGTTGATGCTGACCTGACCGTAAACCACCAGGTTGCCGGATTCTTCATCAAACGAAAACTGGGTGCGGGTACCAATTTGCTTGTATTGGATAAGAAGGAAAACGGCTTAAACAAGAACGCCAACAAAGTCTTAAAACCGGTTTCCGGAGCAAACACAGACGCCTTGAAAGCCCTCATGGCAGCCGTGGTGAAACTTGGCCTTGCTAAGGGTAAAACAGATATCAAAGCTGCTGATCTCGACGGGCTTGCCGCAGCCACTGGCCTCAAGACGGATGATTACCTGGATGCTGCTTATGTGCTCACATCAGCCGCTGAACCCGTGATCGTTTATCAGAACGGCAAGGAACTCGAAGTATTGAGCCAACTGGCTGAGCTCGTGGGCGCAAAATTGATCAGCCTCAAAGGTGAAGCCAACAGCCTGGCGGCCTCACAGTTGAAACTCGAAAAAGCGCTCAAGGTCAATGGACAAAAAGCCGTCTTCTTCGCCATCGGCGATGATGAGGTTTCACAAAAAGCCCTGCAGGAATTTGAAAAAGTTCCCTTCAAGGTAGTCGTGTCTACCTACGCTTCCGCGTTGACAGGCATGGCGGATGTGGTCTTGCCGGCAACAAATTGGCTGGAACAGGAAGGCCACTACATTAATCTGGAAGGCAAAGTCCAGGAAGCCAGGAAAGCCCTCACAGCCCCTGAAGAGTGCCGGACCCTTACGCAAACAATATCCGCCTTGTCGGATAAAATGAGTATTAAACTTGACGATAATTGGAGCAAAGCAATCCACAATCGTGTTTCCGCCGTCGAGATTTCGAAGTAAGAATAGAAGGAGTCATTAATGGCAAAACCAAAAGTCTCGTCAGACTGGCTGGCAGGATGTGCCGGCTGTCACATGTCATTACTGGATATGGACGAAAGGATCGCCACGGTTGTATCCCTGGTCGATCTTCGCTCCACCCCGATCACTGATTTTAAACACCCCGATGAGAGCGGCGTGGACGTGGGTATCCTCGAGGGCGGCGTAAATAACACAGCCAATGAAGAAGTAGCACTGCGCATGAGGTCAAGATGCAAGATCCTGGTCGCCCTGGGTGACTGCGCGGTCTTTGGCGGCGTTCCTGCAATGCGCAACTTCTTCACCATTGAAGAATCCTTGCGGCGTGCCTACGTGGAGACTGAAAGCACGGATTCAAGCGGCAAGATTCCCGATGATCCTGAATTGGCAGTCCCCACCAAGGTACGCGCCTTGCAGGATGTGGTACCGGTGGACGTATTCGTACCCGGATGCCCGCCGAGTGCTGACGCGATTTTCTTTGCCTTAAGTGAGCTTGCCCAGGGACGCATTCCCGATCTTAAGGGTGACAAACTGGCCTGGCATTAGCAGAGGAGAGTTTTAAATGGTAGCCGAAAAAATTACAATTGAACCCGTAACCCGTATTGAGGGGCATGCCAAGGTCACGATCCGCATGAAAGACAATGGCAAGGTCGATCACGCATATTTTCATGTGAATGAATTCCGCGGATTTGAAAAGTTTTGTGAAGGTCGCATGGTCTTTGAGATGCCGCTCATCACCCCGCGTATCTGCGGCATCTGTCCGGTCAGTCACCACCTTGCCTCAGCCAAGGCCGGTGACGATGTATTGGGCGCCCCTCCCCCCAGACCAGCCTCGCTTTTAAGAGAGCTGATGCACATGGGGCAGATTGTACAAAGCCACGGTATGCACTTCTTTGAATTGGCCGGCCCTGATCTTCTGCTGGGCTTTGATGCCGACCCCGCCATCCGCAATGTAGTCGGCTTACTGCAGGCCAACCCTGACCTGACCGTAAAAGCCGTCAACCTGAGAAAATGGGGCCAGGAAATCATCAGCATTTTAGGCGGCCGCCGTGTACACCCCAATTTTGCCATTCCAGGCGGTGTCAACAAGGCTCTTACCAAAGCCGACCGTGACACCATCCTCGCCGGTTACGATGAAGCCCTGGCGACAACCCAGGCAGCCATCAGCATCATGCAAGGCTGGGCTGAAGCCAATATGGAAGACATTAACAAATTTGCAGTCTTCCCGACCGGGTACTTTGGCCTTGTCAAACCAGGCAACACGCTTGAGCTTTATGAAGGTGAGATCAGATTGACCGGCTCAGATGGGAAAGAACTCGAAAAATTCGATCCCAAAAATTATTTGGATTACATTGCAGAGCATGTTGAAAATTGGTCTTACCTCAAATTCCCTTATTACAAGAAAATGGGCTATCCGCAGGGAGTCTATCGCGTTGGTCCCTTAGGACGCTGTAATACTTCCGAGAGAATGGCCACGCCACTGGCTGACGCTGAATTGAAAAAATTCAAGCAGTTAAACGGTGGAAAACCGGTTGAAAATACCCTTCATTATCACACTGCCAGATTAATTGAAACATTGTATGCCATCGAGAACGTAAAAGTGCTCCTGGATGACGCTGATATTATGAGCAATGACGTGCTCAACACCTGCCGCGATCCGAAGCCTTACGGTGTCGGTGTGATCGAAGCCCCGCGCGGAACCCTTATCCATCACTATTGGATGAACGAGAACCAACAGATAGAAAAGGTCAACCTGATCGTTTCAACAGGGCACAATAACTGGGCCATGAGCGAAGCCGTTGACAGCGTGGCGAAAACCTACATCAACGGACCAGAAGTTACCGAAGGCATGTTAAACCGTGTGGAAGCCGCTATTCGCGCGCATGACCCTTGTCTATCCTGCTCGACGCACGCGATTGGCCAAATGCCTATCCTGCTGGAAATTCGTGATATGGAAAACCAGCTCATCAAAACCATCAGCAGGGAATAAAAAGAGCAGTGAGAGTTTAGAAAAGAAACGCGATGCTGCAGAGAACCTGCACATCGCGTTTTTACAAGAAAGGGTATTTTGAGAACACTGATCTTTGGATACGGCAATCAGGACCGGCAGGACGATGGTGTTGCCTGGCACGTCTTACGCGAAGTGATGAAGCGTAAGAATGTGGCTGTTTCTAAGGATCTGGATATTGACTATAAGGACGAAAAGAACAAGATCGATTACATGTTTCAGCTGCAGTTAACCCCCGAGATT
>CAZNAF010000065.1:0-6103 GCA_964570925.1 uncultured Anaerolinea sp. | reverse complement strand
GGACTCTTTTCTTCCATCGCGGCCACAGGTGCGAGCGGAATTTGGCCCTATGGCATGACCAAACTTGTCCAGGGACTGGTTTTTTCCACTGGGTTGATCCTCGTGGTTGTCGGTGGGGCGGAACTCTTTACGGGAAACAGCCTGATGATCATCGCTCTGGCGCAAAAGAAAATCTCTCTTATGTCGCTATTGAGGAACTGGGGATTGGTTTACGTCGGGAATTTCATCGGTTCGTTCTTGTTGGCTCTGGCAGTGGTTGCCAGCAAGGTTTATCATGCCGGAGACGGGCTTCTTGGATCACAAATGCTGACCATTGCGAACGCGAAAACTGTTTATGGCTTTGGACAGGCCGTGATGCTAGGACTTCTCTGCAACGTACTTGTCTGCCTGGCGATATGGCTGACGTACGGCGCGAGGTCATTGACCGATAAGGTTCTTGCCATTGTTTTTCCCATCTCTCTGTTTGTGGCTGCCGGTTTCGAACATTCCGTGGCGAACATGTATCTCATTCCGGCAGGTATTTTGTTGAAAATATTCGATCCGGCTTTTACAGCCAGCTTGGGTATCGATCTATCCAATTTGACGTGGCAATCTTTGCTCGTGGGGAACCTGCTTCCCGTGACACTCGGTAATATACTTGGCGGATCATTTCTGGTGGGATTAATGTACCATTTCGCCTATCAAAAAGCACATTAAAGGCTTTCTGAGGGGGCCAGGAATCGTGACAGCCCTCCCAATGCGTTGTGACGGAAAACACTATCCTTATCATTTGGATGATGTTATTTTAAAGAAGGAAATTGTTTAGACAGGTTTAGCATGTTTAATGACCCAGCCAACATAGAAGCCCTAAAAATCGTACCACTGTTCCTTGACTTCAACAGCGACCAGTTGAAAAAGATCAGTGAAATCTCCGATGTCATCGAACTTGACCCCGGCGATACTCCAATTCTGGAAGGCGCTCAACTGGATTATTTATATGTGTTGATGGATGGAGAGATCAAGGTCGAAGTTTATATTCCGACTCAAGGAGAACTGGAAACCGCCCGGCTGGGACCTCTTGATATTCTGGGCTGGTCCTCCATGACGCCGGTGGTCAGGCAGCGCACCGGCACGACAACGGCTTTAACCCACTGCAAATTGATCCGCATCCAAGGGAAAAAATTATTTAAATTGTGTGAAGAAGACCATGACATCGGCTTTTTCATTTACAGGCGCATTGCCAATGTCGCAGCCAGAAGCTGGCTTACCACTCGTCTTCAATTCATGAACATCATCATTGAAGAAAATAAAAACAATAATTCTCATCATCACGGTGGTTCTGGCTCCTGAAAATCACCCTATTTCTGTCTGATTAAGAGTATAATTTTGCAACTATGCACGAACTCTCAGTTACAGAGAGCCTGTTAAATCTGGCTCTTTCTTATGCCAATGAAGCAAAAGCGTCCAAGGTAACCGACCTTTATCTTGTGGTCGGCAGATTATCCAGCATCGTGGACGACTCTGTGCAATTCTACTGGGATTTCGTCACAGAAAACACCATTTGCCAAGGCGCCAGACTTCATTTTGAGCGCAGGGAGGCTGTGTTGCAATGCCTCGATTGCCTGACCGAGTTTTCAATAACGGAAGAGCTGAAGCCCTGTCCAGGCTGCGGAGGAATCCATACGAAGATCCTTAAAGGGGAAGAATTTTACCTTGACAGCATTGAAATTGAGAAAGAAGCGGAGAAAAATACATGAGCACCGTACGCGTTCCCGTCGTTGAAAAAATATTCAGTGCCAATGACCGCATGGCCATCCAAAACAAGAAGCTGCTCGACGACCATCAAGTCCTTTCCATCAATCTGATGGCTTCCCCTGGAGCCGGGAAAACCAGTTTCATCCTTGAAACCATCAAACGCATTAAGGATTCTATCAAAGTGGGTGTCATCGAAGGCGACACCGCACCAGTAACGATCGACGCCGACAAGATCATCTCTGCCGGCATGCCGGCCGTGCAAATCAACACAGGCGGAGACTGCCATCTGGACGCTTCGATGATCAGCGACGGACTGGCCAAACTCGATCTGGATCAGATCGATCTTTTGATCGTCGAAAATGTCGGCAATTTGATCTGTCCGGCTGCGTGGGATCTGGGTACACATTTCAACCTGCTGGTCAGCAGTGTGCCCGAGGGGGATGATAAACCGTATAAATATCCAAATATTTATCGCGGTCTTGAAATTTTGATCGTGAACAAGATCGACTTGCAGCCATATGTCGAGTTTAAAATGGATTATTTCAGACAGGGAGTTGAAATGCTCAATCCCGGTTTGATCACTTTTCCTGTTTCATGCCGTACCGGTGAGGGTTTTGAGGCTTGGATCCGATGGCTGACGGAAAAAGTCGCGCTCTACAAGCAAAAATAATGGAAACCTCCTCCCCTACAGGTCTGAAGATCTTCGTCACGGGAATCGTACAAGGCGTCGGATTTCGCCCCTTTGTGTATTCCAGCGCCATGAAAAATCACCTGACCGGAAACGTACGGAATTCTTCCAGCGGGGTGGAAATTGAGGTGTTTGGACAGCCGCAGGAGATCCACGCTTTTCTGAACGAGATGGCTCAAGAACCTCCTCCGCTCGCGCGCATCGACTTGATCTCAACCAAGGAGATCGCGTTTCGAAAAACCGATACATTTTCGATCCTTGAAAGCCATGTCGAAGAGGGATATTTTCTGCCCGTTTCTCCGGACATGAGCATCTGCCCGGATTGCCTGCGGGAATTGTTCGACCCCTCGAACCGCCGCTACCGTTATCCTTTCATCAACTGCACGAATTGCGGACCGCGTTTCAGCATCGTACGCGATATCCCATACGACAGGCCCCTGACCACGATGAAGGATTTTGAACTTTGTCCTGTCTGCCGACAAGAATATGACAATCCGCTGGACAGGCGGTTCCACGCGCAGCCGGTGGCCTGCGCGGCATGCGGTCCACGATTGCAATTTATCTCTCAAGGTCATATTATCGGTAAATATGAAGGCGCTCTCAGTACGGCGCGCCAATTTTTAGAGGATGGAAAGATCGTGGCCATCAAGGGTCTCGGGGGATATCACCTGGCGTGTAATGCCGCCAACGAGGACGCAGTCAAAGAATTACGCAGACGGAAAATACGTTCCGATCGGCCCTTCGCGCTGATGAGCTTTAATATGCAAACTGTGCGTGAGTATTGCGAAATGTCAGAGGAAGAAAAAGTGCAGCTCGAATCCGCGCAGCGACCGATCGTTTTGCTCAAGAAAGTTGCCGGTTGTGCACTGCCTGAGGCGCTCGCGCCCCGACAGAACCACCTCGGCTTCATGCTGCCCTACACTCCTTTGCACTACCTTTTGCTGGAGCCTGATGAGGGGTTTCCGAGGACACTGGTGATGACGAGCGGGAACATGAGCGACGAACCCATCGCCTATGAGGACGACGACGCACTGGCAAGACTTTCAGGCATCGCGGATGGTTTTCTGCTGCATAACCGCCCCATCCACATGCGCGTGGATGACTCGGTGGTGCGAATTTTTCATCATGCTCCCTATTTCATCCGCCGCTCCAGAGGATACGCTCCCAACCCGATCCAGTTAAAGTGGAACGTCCCAGAAATCCTGGCTTGCGGCGCGGAATTGAAGAACACGTTCTGCCTGTCACGTGACCAATACGCTTTTATGAGTCACCACATCGGCGATCTGGAAAATTACGAGACCCTGCGGTCGTTTGAGGATGGGATCGCACATTATCAAAAGCTTTTCAGGATCACGCCAAAAGTATTGGCCGCGGACCTGCATCCCGATTACCTTTCATCAAAATACGCCATCCAAAGAGCGGAGACGGAAGCGCTCCCGCTCGTGCGCGTCCAGCACCACCACGCCCACCTGGCCGCCTGCCTGGCTGAGAATCATTTTTCGGCAGACGAACCTGTGATCGGTCTGATCTTTGACGGCACCGGGTACGGCGAGGACGGAAAGATCTGGGGTGGTGAAATTCTGACAGGTTCTTATGAGTCCTGCCAACGCAGATATCACCTGGCGGAAGTCCCTCTGCCTGGAGGCGATTCTGCTATACGAAATCCATCCAAAATTGCTCTCGCGACCCTTTTCGCACTCGATCTTCCCTGGAGCGAAGACCTTGGAGCGGTAAAAGATTTTGACGCGCAGGAACTTCTCTTGTTAAGATCGCAGCTCAACAACAAGATCAATTGCCCGATGACCACCAGCATGGGCCGGCTCTTTGACGCCGTGGCTTCGATTCTCAACGTAAGGCATCATGCGACCTATGAAGGTCAGGCAGCCATTGAACTGGAAAATATGTGCATTGCGGATGAGGACGGCCTTTATCTCTTTTCCTTGCGGGGGGATGAGATCGTGTTCGAATCGGTGATCGGGAGCATCCTGTCTGATCTACGAAGCGGGGTTTCCGCAGCTACGATCTCGGCCCGGTTCCATAACGGTCTGGCGAGATTGTGCTTAGACGTTTGCCAGGAGATGCAAAGGGAATCAGGCTTGCGTACGGTTGCCCTCTCGGGTGGAGTATGGCAAAATATTACCTTGTTGAACAAGACCGTTCCACTGCTGAAAAGAAACGGATTTCAAGTGTTGATCCATCGAATCCTGCCCGCCAATGACGGCGGTATCGCGCTGGGCCAGTTGATGGTCGCGGCGCACCAAAGAGAAAGGTAAGCCATGTGTTTAGCAGTTCCAGGAAAGATCATTGAAATTCATCAAACCCCGGGTGCGAAAATGGGAAAAATCGATTTCGGCGGGGTGATCCGGGAGGTCTGTCTTGAAGCCGTCCCCGAAGCCGTGATCGGTAATTACGTGATCGTCCACGCGGGCTTCGCGCTGAACACGCTCAGCGAGCGCGAGGCGGAAGAAACGCTGGAAGCCTTGCGGGAATTGGGTGATATCGAAGCGGAACTTCTGATGGACGAAGGCAAACAGGAATGAAGCCGGCATGAAATACCTGGACGAGTTTCGGAATTCTGAGCTGGTGAAAATCGTTCTGGAAAAGATCCACCAGACCGTGACACGTCCGTGGGTGCTGATGGAGATCTGCGGGGGTCAAACTCATTCCATCATGCAGAACGGTATCGACCAGCTTTTGCCGCCGGAAATCGAACTTGTGCACGGGCCGGGTTGTCCGGTTTGTGTTACCTCACTGGAACTGGTGGATAAAGCCCTGGCCATCGCCAGCGAGCCCAACGTGATCTTTTGCTCCTTTGGTGACATGTTGCGCGTACCAGGCTCAGGGCGCGACCTTTTCTCAGTGCGTGCCTCAGGCGGTGATGTCAAGATCGTTTATTCTCCACTTGACGCGGTAAAGATCGCGCAAGCCAACCCGGATAAGGAAGTGGTGTTTTTCGCGATCGGATTTGAAACCACTGCCCCGGCCAACTTAATGAGCGTCTTGCAGGCTCAAGCGCTTGGATTAAAGAATTATTCGGTGCTGGTCTCACAGGTGACGGTCCCACCCGCCATGCACGCCATCCTCGGATCTCCCAGCAACCGTGTGCAGGGCTTTTTGGCCGCAGGCCATGTCTGCTCGGTCATGGGATATCACGAATACCTTCCCATCGCTGAAAAATACCGCATCCCCATCGTGGTGACAGGTTTTGAACCATTGGATATTCTTAAAGGCATCTTAATGACCGTGGATCAACTTGAATCGGGTAAGTACGAGGTTCAAAACGGTTACAATCGTGTGGTCTCGAAGGAAGGCAACCTGCCCGCACAGGCCCTGATCAAAAAAGTCTATGAGGATTGCGATCGCAATTGGCGGGGGATCGGCTTGATCCCGATGAGCGGCTGGCGACTGAAAGCGGAATATGCCGCGTTTGACGCGGAAAAACGCTTCTCCGTGGAAAACATACAGACGCGTGAATCCGAAGTGTGCATCGCCGGTCAAATCCTGCAGGGTTTGAAAAAACCTCCCCAATGCCCGGCTTTCAGCAAGACCTGCACGCCTGAAAATCCACTGGGTGCCACAATGGTTTCTTCCGAGGGGGCCTGCGCCGCCTATTATCGATACGCCCGATACAAGGAGCAACACGCGTGAGCGACAATTCCAATTCCGTTGATATAACGGGGG
>CAZNAF010000064.1:0-13966 GCA_964570925.1 uncultured Anaerolinea sp. | reverse complement strand
TATTAATTCTCATTTTTTCACTGCCACCCAGATGGCCCGCATGAAGAGAGCCACCCCCATGAGAACTCCGAATCCCCAAGAGAGAATGATCACAATTTCTGCTGCTTTCGTAAATTGCAGGAACAATAGTGACGAGGCCAGAAAGACCAGTGTGAATCCGAGGACGTCCCTCCAAAAATGGCGGCGGGTATCGATCTGGGTGTTTGCCAGCGCGATGGGCGCTTTTTTTAAGCTCAACACCAGGGCGAATATGGTCACAAGGTAGAGTGCGCTCACGATCGCATAAGGTGAGATCGCGCGGGGCAGGGCTTCAGGGCGGATGAATGCCAGAGATAGTCCGTAAAGGAGGAGCAGCAAAACGCCCACCCAGACCAGTTCCCGTCCACGCGGCAGGAGCTCTCTCAAGTTATATTCTTTGCCCCTGCTGATCAAATGCCACTCGCCTGCCAGAAGCAGGAATACCGCCAAGGCTTCGACGGTTGAGAGGAGGATTTTTTCAAAGGCGCCTCCATTGGCACCCTGGTTGGCGCCGATTAATACCGCCAAAAGGAACACCCAAACCAGTCTTTTGGGACCACAAAATTTTGCGGGCAAGGCGGCACGCACTTCACTGGAGTTTGTAAAAAGGGCTTCACCGAATAAAAGCGGGAATATGAAAGCAAACCAGGGGTGCCAATAAAAAATCAGTACGCTGGTTTGCAGCCAGGCCACCCCACCCAGCATACTGGTCTTCTCACCCCAGGTCGGGTCCCAGATCACCTTCGTGATCAACGCTTCATAGAGCCCAAAAAGGATGCCTGCCAGTATCAGGATGACGAGGGATACTTTTTTCTTTTGGTAGATGAACCCGGCCAGAAAAGCGTGTGCAGCGTGTAAAGCGGCGTGACTACCAGCAATCCCCAGGTATCGAAGAAAGGGTAGGGTGAGGAGGCGCAGGTCACTTCCGCGAAGATCACCGACAGGACCCCCAGCAGCAGCCAGAAAACCAGCTTCCTTCCGAGGGGTACCTTTGCTGTGAAGGTAATGGTTTCTTGAAAAGCGGAGTGGCCTTCAGGCAAGGGCGGGGGAATGTGGTCCATCCGGCCTTCCAATTCTTCGCTTATGAGGCGGCTCTAATCACGTTCACACCGCCCATCCAGGGCAGCAGCACTTCGGGGATCTTGATGGAGCCGTCTGCCTGCTGGTTGTTCTCCAGGATGGCGATCATGGTGCGCGGCATGCCCAGGCCTGAGCCGTTGAGCGTGTGCACCAGGCGGTTCTTGCTGCCGTCGGCGGGTTTGTATTTGATGTTGGCACGTCGGGCCTGGAAATCGCCCACGTTGGAGACGGAAGAGACCTCCAGCCACTCGTCGCAGCCGGCCGCCCATACTTCCACGTCATAGGTGACCATCGAATTGAAACCAATGTCGCCTGTGCAAAGGCGTTTGATGCGGTAGGGCAGACCCAGCCCTTTGCAGGTGGCTTCCGCGTCGGCCAGCATTTTTTCCAGTTCGTTGGGAGATTCCTCGGGTGTGCAGTAGGTATACATTTCCACCTTGTCGAACTGGTGACCGCGTTTGATGCCGCGCACGTCTCGTCCGGCGCTCATCTTCTCGCGCCTGAAGCAGGGAGTATAAGCGGTGAAGCGCAAAGGCAGCTGCGTTTCTTCGATCACCTCATCGCGGTACATGCCGGTGAGGGGCACCTCGGCGGTGGGCACCATCCAGTAATCCTCTTCGATGTCGTGATAGAGGTTGTCGGCAAACTTGGGCAGTTGGCCCGCGGAAAAGAGGGTCTCGGCCTTAACCATAAAGGGCGTGTAGCGTTCTTCATACCCCTGGCGGTTGTGCAGGTCGATCATGTAAGCGATCACCGCGCGCTGCAGCCTGGCGCCCAGGCCGTTGAGGATGTAAAATCTTGAGCCGGTCAGTTTTGTGCCGCGCTCGAAGTCGATGATGCCCAGGTTGACCCCCAGTTCCCAATGCGGCAGGGGGGTGAAATCGAACTTGGGCAGGTCGCCCGTGCTGCGCAGCACCACGTTCTCGCTGTCGTCTTTGCCGTAGGGCGTGGCCGGGTCGGGGATATTGGGGATGGAAGCCAGCAGGTTGTGCAGTTTCTCATCCACGTCGCGCACGGTTTCATCCAGGCGTGTGATCTCGTCACCCACCTCGCGCATGGCCTCGATCTTCTTTTGCCGTTCAGCCTGGTCTTTGCTGGTGCCGATCTCCTTGGAGACCACGTTGCGCTCGGCCTTGAGTTTTTCCACCTTCGTGAGCAGGTTCCTGCGCTCAGTGTCCAGGTTGATCACCTCGTCCACCGCGCCGGTTTCCATCTGGCGGTCGGATAATGATTTTTTAACGATCTCGGGATTCTCGCGGATCAAATTGATGTCTAACATGCTGCACCTCTCCGATTTAATAAAATGCGCCCTCAATCCTGTGCAGGACGAGGGGCGCTCGTGGTGCCACCTGCTTTTACCCTCAAAAATGAGAGCCTTGTTTGGCGCGCTAACGGTGCGTTCCGTCCTTCTTACGGCTGGTTTCAGCCCCTGCGAAGGCGACCCACCCTGGTGGGTGATCGAGGTGGATGGGGTTTTTCGTTTTGCCGGTTTTCACCGCGTACCGGCTCTCTGTGAAAACGAGACTGCCTTATTCCTCGAGTGGATCGTTTGGTTAGATTATACCCAGGCAGAAAAGGCTGTCAAGTAAATTCCAACTTTCAACCCTTCATCTTAGAAACGGGAACGCTTTCAGTTGCATGGCAGTCTATACATATGTTGATACGATAGGTGGTCGCGACTGACCAGGATAAGATCCTTCAAAGTCCCTTTGAGGATATGCATGTTGAAGAAATTTTTGATTTACCAGTCTATTGAGCTCTTTTTGTTCTCAACCACTCGGTCGGAGGCTGCGTTTGATCTGGAAGGATCAAGCCAAATTCCTCAGAACGGTCACACCTGGAGATGGACTGGTGATTGCCTTCTGTATTTTCGAATTCCCCCCGGGCCTTTCACAATATTCTGGAAGGATCATAATTTTCTGGATCATTGCTAAAAGCATTGACCCCGGAGGTTTTCACAATTCCTCCGGGGTCTCATGATTCGTTTATAGAGAGAATTTTTCTACGCTATCCCGCAGACCATTTGCCATGTCGGCCAATGACTGGGCGCTGGCAGTGACTTCTTCCACCTGTGCCGACATCTCCTCTGTTGAAGCACTGACCTCTTCGATCGCAGCACTGTTTTCTTCACTAACAGCCGCGATGTTCTCAGTGGCTTGCATCACCTTGCCGCTATTGGCGGCCAGGTTTGAGGTGATCTCCTCATTGGCTGTTACCACTGCCGCCACCGATTGGATCGAGTCCATTAAGTCCGCGCTGGCCAGATTGATTTCCTCGGCTGCCGAGGTTGAAACGACAACCGCCTCCTGTATCGTTTTCTGGATTCCGCCGATCAACTCGCCGATTTCTTTTGTGGCGGTGCTTGACCGCTCAGCCAGTTTACGCACCTCATCCGCCACGACCGCGAACCCTTTACCCTGCTCGCCTGCTCTGGCTGCCTCAATGGCCGCATTTAATGCCAGCAAATTTGTCTGGGAGGCGATATCTTCTATGGTTTCTACAATGATCCCGATCTGGTTCGAGCGTTCACCGATCTCTTCCACTTTCTTGCTCGATTCCATGACTTTTGCTGAAATACCGTCTTCTCCGGTGATCAGGTTCGTGACTTCGCTGGCTTTTCGAACCGCAAGGCCCTGTTCTTCAGTCCCTTTCACAAGTGATTTGATCGCCAGCCCTTCTTCCTCGACCATGCGTGTGACCAATGAAGTCGCTTCACTCTGCTGGGTAATGCCCTTGGTGATCTGCTGGATGGTCGTAGCGATTTGAGACGTCGCCTGGCCCGCCTGTTGACTCGCCTCGGATAGTTGGTTAGAACTTTCGGTGACATTGGTTGAATTGGAAAGCACTTCACCGATCATTGCTCGCAGCATTTCACGCGCTTTCTCGAGATTTTTCAAGATATTTTCAAAATTTTCCCGCACTTCGAGAGTATGCTCATTCGCTTCAGGCAAATTTTCAATGTCAAATCCAAGTTGACCTTCTGCCAGCCTTTCAAGGTAACTGCTGAGTTGACCGACCGCCACTTTTTCATAATTGGAAGCGGAAACAAGATTGGTGATTTCGCTCACCACCTCAACATGACCGATCTTTTCACCTTTGCTGTCCAGCAGATAGCTTGTATCCACTTTAAAATTCAAGCCCCATTGATCAAAAAGGGTTTGATTGAAGCCGGCTCGCAGCCGTGCAATGCCGCAATCCAGGGTTTCGCAGATGCCGGCTTTCCAGTTTTTGCACTGGCTGCCACGCGCTTGCGCCCGGGTGATCCCCAAGAGCCCTTCAGTCGGTTTATTAATGAAAGTCCAGTTCATATCCATATCTGTGACTGAAAGAGGGAAGGGGATGCTGTCCAGGATGCCCTCATACCACACCACTTTTTCGATCATGTCCCCCGTTGTCTTTTCAAGGGACCTCGCCATGGCGCTGATTTCTGCAAAGGCATGATAGACACCGCGCTCATCCTTTTTCGCAATTTCCCATTTCATGTCTCCCTTGGAGATTCGTTCCGCGGCCTTTTCAATGACCCCCAGGGGTTTGGTGATCAATCCTGTCCCAAACCACAGGAGGACGATGGCTGCCAGCAATATCCCGGCGGCGATCAGACTGGTCTGTATGACGGTTTTCGTGGCCTGTTGAAAAACAACCGCTGAAGGTACTGTTATCATCACCGACCATGGATTTGCCGCCTTGCCAATATAATAAGGAACAACCACTTCAATTTGTTCTTCCGTCGAGTAGAGTTTAGTTTCTCCACTTGAAGCTGTTTTCAGAATAGCGGAAACGTCACGACCCGAGAAAACTTCCGATAATGTTTTTCCGACGACTTCCGGCTGGCCTGTCGCGCCGACAACCGTGCCGCCGCTGCTGAAGATATACATTTTCGCCTTGCCATCAAACAAATCAAACTGGTCAGTTTTTTCCTGGAATGAATCCATCAGTATATCGACACCCACTACGCCAACAAATTTTTGTCCGTTTGTGATCGGGACCATCAGTGATGTCATGGCCACGTCCTTGCCGTCGATTGGGTAAAGATACGGCTCGATGACAACCTCTTCCAAGGTTTGTCTGGGTAGGAGATAATAATCACCGATTCCTGGCGTCTCATAATCGAGAAGAGCTGTAAGTTCGGGTTGGCCATTCTCACCACGGAACCAGTATGGAATAAAACGACCACTGGCGTCGGAAGGTGCAATTCCGGCGTATTCGTCGTCCTTTCGGTCAAAGGCATTCGGCTCCCAACCGGTCGAAATGCCAAAAAACGCGGGATTATCGATGAGGATCTTTTGAAGCTGCCTGGTAACACCTTCGCGCGTTTGTGGATTATTACTGGCGCTCTGGTTTCCAAGGATGATGGCCAGCGTGCGGGAAGTGTCCATGGCCACTTCCATCTCCGATTTTAAGCCATTTCCAACCGACTCCGCCATGGCCTGGATTTCAGATTTTATGGCTTCCGTCAACGTTGCCTGCAGGTTTACTGCTGACATAATGCTGATCACTGACACCCCTAAGATGATGATCAAGCCGCTCAAAATTACAAGGACCACTCTTAATGATAAAAGACGCTTTTTACTTTTCATTATTACCTCTATTTTTTTGGTTTATTGATATTCTGGATTATTTTTGATTCAATTATGATGAATTCACAAAAAAAATCACATATAAAAAATGTAAAAATATTAACATTCGTATAAAACAGGAAAATTGTCATTTTCTTTAAATGAAATGATTAGAGAGCGCATTCCGGGCAAAATGAATTTTTTCGCAAAGAGAAATCATGTAATGCTAAACATGCTGTGGAAATCATACGATCTGTCGTCCCTGCAATTCGACCTGCTTTCATGTTTTTTCCATATTCCAATTCCATTTTTTGCACAATGTCCTCTGCGAGATTTATTACAAATATCAGATTTTATGAATTGTTTTGTAATGAATATTCTTAAATCTGAAGGATTGATGCTAAAATCTCAACAAGCAAGTTCTGCCTCTCCCTCAACGGGGTGAAATTGGCAGCGGATCAACAGAAGAACAGGTTCGTTGAATTTCGTTTCCCTGGTACCAGACTAACCAAAGAAGTCCTGAAATTGATTTTGTGATCGTTCCTCATCGCACAATGGTTTTGGAACCAGGTACCAATCTATCAAACAGGAGTTCATGAATGACCGAAGTTTACCCGCCAGAACCATTTCGCATTAAAGTCGTTGAACCGATCCATCTTATTCCTCTTGAAGAGCGCCGCAAGGCCCTTCAAAACAGCGGTTATAACATCTTTGCCTTAAAAGCCAAGCACGTTTTTATTGACCTGTTGACAGACTCAGGCACGGGGGCGATGAGTCAACATCAGTGGGCAGCGATCATGGAAGGCGATGAATCTTACGCCGGGGCAAATTCCTATTTGCGCCTGGCCGACGCCGTGGAAAAGGTATTCGGTTTTCACAACTTTGTCCCGACCCATCAGGGCCGGGCTGCGGAAAACATCCTCAGCGCGATCCTGGTCAAGCCGGGCGATTTTGTGCCCTCGAACATGCACTTCGACACCACGGATGCCAACATTCGCGCCCGGGGCGGTCGTCCGACCAATCTGGTGATTGACGAGGCCTTCGACCCGAAGAACCACCACCCGTTCAAGGGCAACATGGATATCACCAAACTCAAGGCCTTCATCACTGAAACCGGAGTGCAGAAGATCCCATTTGGCATGATCACGGTCACCAACAACGCGGGCGGCGGACAGCCGGTTTCGATGGAAAACATCAAGGCGGTGGCAGATACCTATCATTCTTTTGGGATTCCTTTTTACATTGATGCCGCGCGCTACGCCGAGAATTGCTATTTTATAAAAATGCGTGAGCCGGGCTATGAAAACAGATCCACCCTCGAAATCGCGCGAGAAATGTTCTCTTACGCCGACGGTTTCTGCATGAGCGCCAAAAAAGACGCCATTGTCAACATGGGCGGTTTACTTGCCACCAGAGACGATCAGATCTTCCAGGGTATAAAAAATGAGCTTATCCTCCGGGAAGGATTTCCAACCTATGGCGGCCTGGCCGGTCGCGACCTCGATGCCCTGGCTGTCGGTCTGTTTGAAGGTCTCGATGAAGAATATTTGCGCTACCGCATCGGCCAATCGGCTTATCTGGCCTCCCGACTGCAAGCGGCCGGCATTCCCATCATTGAACCCCCGGGTGGACACGCTATTTTTATCGACGCCGGCACCATGCTGCCTCATATCCCGCATCATGAGTTTCCCGGCCAATCGCTGACCATGGAGCTTTATCTCGCGGGCGGGATCCGCGGATGCGAGATCGGTTCGGTGATGTTCGCGGTCCCTGACCCTGTCACGGGACAGATCATCTATCCCAAGCTTGAAATGGTGCGCCTGGCCATTCCACGGCGTGTCTATACCCAATCTCATTTGGATTACGTGGCCGATACGTTGGTCAGGATCGCTGAAAAGGCAGACAAGTTGCGGGGGTACAAATTGACCTATGAGCCGAAGCTGCTCCGGCATTTTACCGCGCACTTTGAACCACTTTAGAAAAAAGAACGAATCGGGGCTGCCAAATTGGTAGCCCCTCTTTTATCTATTGGGAACCATAACGAAGAAGTAGAAAAATCCGTTCTTGGGTTATCTAAACCATTGTAGATGCAGATGCATGATAAATATGGATCAATCGTTTTGGCGCAGAAGTCTCAACTATAATATGTTCACAGGTTATTTTTTAGAGAACGGATCAACCATGTTTTGGGAAAAATTGAACAAACGAGCCAACCTTTTAACTGTTGTGATAGCCGCTGCCGTTATTGGTCTTTTTATTCTGGTTTGGAATCGACCTATGTCGTCAGCAGGCTCTCAGATCGGTTACTCCCTCGATACGGTCGTTGCCCGGGTCACTTCGATCGAAGAGGAAGGCCAGATCCAGATGGGAGACGTCACACAGACCTACCAGGTGGTCAACGTCATGGTTCTGGAAGGTGAACACGAGCAGGATTTCTTTACTGTGGAATACGGCACGCGTTCGATCCTGCCGACCAACGTCCTGCTGCAAAAGGACGACAAGATCCTGATCCTCATCTCTGGTCTGCCAGACGGCTCGCTTAACGCCAGCTTCATTGACTACGTGCGTAGCGATGCCATGCTGGTTCTGTTGGTCATTTTCATCGCTCTATGCGTCTTGGTGAGCAGGTGGAAAGGGATTCGCAGTCTGCTGGGCACGGCACTCAGTTTATTGGTGATCCTTTTCTTCATCATTCCCTCCATCATTGCCGGGGATGACCCGATTTTTGTCAGCATCGTTGGATCTTTGGTGTTTTTGGCAGTCTCCCTCTACCTTGTCTATGGCTGGACGCTGAAGACGCATCTATCCATAGCCAGCTTGCTCATCTCGCTGCTCATCACGGCGGTGCTATCCGGTCTTTTTGTCCACTTCGCGCGTCTGAACGGCTCGGGGGACGAGAACGCCATTTACCTGCTGCAGTTTTCAAATCAACTCAACATAAAAGACCTGTTGGTGGCCGGTATCATCATTGGAACCCTGGGCGTGATGGATGATCTGATCGTCAGCCAGGTGAGCGTGGTGATAGAAATATTCCGTGCCGACCCTGACATGAACTTCCAACAACGTTTTTCCCGTGCCATGAACGTTGGACGCGACCATATTGCCGCCACCGTTAACACCCTGGTGCTGGCCTATTTGGGCGCCTCACTGCCCCTCTTCTTGCTCATCTCAAACGCAGGGACGCATATATCCACCCTGCTAAATTTAAGCATTTTGGCCGAGGAAGTGGTTCGCACGCTGGTGGGCACCATCGGCTTGTTTATTGCCGTGCCGATTGCCACCGTGCTTTCCTGCTGGGCGGTGGATAAACCGCACCGGTATGATCTTTTGATCCGCATTTTCGGACCTTTACTGTCTCCGTCAGAGTTTTCTCACCCCCATCACCATTGACGAAAAAAAGGACCTATCGACTCGTGCTGACAGGCAGCACAATGCGCCCTTCGTTGGCATCCCCGAGCAGGGTTACCCCCGTGGGATTGGTGTATGCGCTCCAGGCGCAAAAAGCGGCCGCGAGGGCGTTCAACTCGGCCGGGGCAAGTAAAATTCCTTCCGGAAGCTGACCGGTCATCAACCTGCGCCGCGTGATCTCTTCAAAGAAGATCATCGGATCGCGTACGTTCAGGTGTTCTTCCTGCAGCAACAGTTGGCGCTGGATACGTCCTTCCAGGGTTTTGAGCGGCATCAATTTATTGCCCAAAAGTTGTGCGAAGGCGCTGTCGGGGTGAACTTCCATGAGTTGTCTTTCCGCGCCGGGGGATGGCCAGCGCAGGAATCCCTGGGCCGCCAGTTCGCTCGAAAAGCGCAAGGCGCGCTGCAGGGCGGGGGTGCAATCCTCCAGCCTGGCCGGCGTGCGTGTGGCAGAAAACCCCCTCGCGATCAATTCGTATTCGCAGAGGCGTAGATTGTGGAAACGCTTTACTGGGGGAGGGGGCTCAAGTGCTTCACGACGGCGTGGATCTGCCATCAGGCCTTCATTCATGCTGATGGGAGATGTGATGGCGGCAATGTTGATCGTGCTTTCCGCCAACCTGGCCTGCCATTCTACCGGCGTGACCTCTCCGCGGAACAGAATGCGCCGCGCGTTATCCAGGATGGCGCAGGTAAACTTACCGCGCCCTCCGCCAAGGTCGATGCCGATGTAATGGGTCAGGCTGAGGTCCATAGTCAGAGATGAGTTTACCGGAAAAGGATGTTTTCCGCAATCAATTGGAACAGGCAGGTTCAGGGCAATTGCATTGTATGTCTGACAATAGCAATCGTGCTATTTTGGAAGTTTTTACACCAAGCTTAGAATACTATAAATCACAAATTTCGACTTTATAAATGTCAGGATCCATAAGATTTTCCATTTCCTGAATTCTGCTTTCATGAATTCGAGAATATACACGAAATACGAACTTTATTGTGCATTGCTCTAAAAAGAATTCCGGGGATTTGTCCTTTGAATCCCCGGAATCTGGGGGTTATTCTCTTGTTAACAAAGCCTTTCCATGCAATTTGGCAATAATACCCACTTTCTAATACGAATAATTCAGATGCGATTGTCCTGCCAACTTTGTTTCCAGGTTATTGAGATTCCATATTACAATTGTGCCTATGGACGAATCTGCCCTGATCCAATCCGCGCTGCGTGGTGAACTGGATGCATTTAACCGCCTTGTGCTGGCCTATCAGGATATGGCCTTTAACGTTGCCTGGCGCATGTTGAATGATGAGGACCTGGCCGCGGACGCGGTGCAGAACGCCTTCATCTCTGCCTGGAAAAACCTCTCTAAGTATCGCGGGGGCTCATTCAAAGCCTGGGTGATGCGCATGGTCACCAACGGCTGCTACGACGAACTTCGCAGGCAGAAACGCCGGCCGACGACTCCCCTTGAACCTGTAAGCCAGGATGACCAGGAAGAAATCGATTCTCCCCGCTGGATGGCTTCGGAAGACCCTCAACCGGAAACTACGCTCGAACAGGCGGAACTGGAACACGCCCTTCAGCACTGCCTGGAGCGTCTGCCTACGGATTTTCGTGCCGTGGTGGTGCTCGTAGTCGTGCAAGGCCTGGATTACGACGAAGTGGCTCAATCCCTGCGTTCCCCGCTTGGAACTGTGAAAAGCAGGCTGGCCCGCGCCCGCTTGAAGGTACGCGATTGCCTGCGTGGCTTCGAGGAACTATTACCTTCTCAATACCGTCTTAAGGACGAGGTACGCGAATGAAGGAAACCCTTGCCCTTAAAGATATGATCACCCTGTCAGCGTATCTTGACGGCCGCTTGCCAGGTATAGAGGCGCAACGCCTCGAAAAACGACTCAAAGAAGATATTGAATTTAACAAGGCTTTTCTGGAAATCAGACACACCCGGCAGCTGTTGCAGTCTCTCCCGCAAAAACGCGCCCCGCGTAATTTCACCCTATCAGGGCAGGCTGCGGGCAAGCCGGTTCGCCGGTGGGGCACACACTCTTTCTTTAGTCTGGCTTCTGCCACGGCCGCGTTGGCCCTGGTGGTGTTGGCAGGCATGAATTTGTTAACACCGCGTCTTGCCATGAAGGCCGCCCCACCTGCGGCAGACTTCGCATTGCAGGAATCAGCGCCGGTCGCGGGCATGCTTGCCGAAGCCGAGGTCGAAGCCACGCCCTTAATTTTTAACTGGAATCCGCAGTTCTATGCCGACGGACGTGGCGGAGGTGGAGGTGGTGAGGATCCAAAGGCCATGACGGCTTTCGATACGGCGGTTGAATCCCCTGAAGCCCTGCCCGTCGAGCCGTTCGTGCAGAGTGAGGCTGAGACCGCGGAAGAAGCGCTGCCCGAAGCGCCAGCTGTTGACCCTTCCACCATGATCCTCGGACTGCCTGAAGCGGGTACGGAAGGCGAGATGCTTACGACAGAAGCCGAAGAACCTCCTTCGCGGGAAGCAAATTTGCCTGCAACCACTTTGTGGATGATCGGACTGGGCGCTGCCACCCTCGTCTTTGCCGTCCTGGCATTCATGCTGCGCAGGCGCTAGCGTGCATTCCCACCAAGCTATTAAATTTTGTCCGTTGTGTGCCAGCCCGCTGGTTATTAAAACTCAGATGGGGGAAGAACGTCCTTCCTGCCCGGCTTGCGGATGGGTTCATTATGAAGATCCCAAGGTCGCGGTCGGTGTTCTAGTGCTTAAACAGGGTCAACTCCTTCTCGTACGCCGTATTATGGAACCCCTGATCGGTCACTGGAGCATCCCGGCCGGGTTTGTCAACGCCTTTGAAGATCCCCGTGAAGCCGCGCTGCGTGAATGCCGTGAGGAGACAGGCCTGGAAGTGCGCCTGACCGGCCTGTTTGACGTTTTGTACGGTCGGGAGCATCCCCGCGGATCCGATATCCTGCTGGTTTACCGCGCGGAAGTGACCGGTGGCACGCTCACCGCCGCGGACGACGCCGATGAAGCCGGCTGGTTCTCCCTGAACGCTCTGCCGCCGTTGGCTTTTGAATCCACTCGCAAGATCCTGGCGAAACTCAGCCAGGACGCCTGACCTCCCCCCTGATGTTAGAATGGTACGAATATTGCAGCGACCCTTACGTATGGTTTGATTTAATCTGTAAAGTGAGACCTCATGCCCAAGACTTCCTATTCCCGATCCTCCTCCTCAAAAAGATACCCTTCAACGTCCCGCCGCGGATCGAGAAAGTCCTCCAAATCCATCGCCGTGACCAACCTGACCTACGACCAGAAGGTCGATTTCATCGGCGTCATGCTGCTTTTGATCGGATTGCTTTTCCTGGTGGCTTTTTTTGCCCGTCATAACGGCACCCTGACCGCCTGGATGGCCAAAAGCATGGCGCAGATCGGGGGCAGGGCCGGTTTCGTCATCCCGGTGGGGATGACCCTGGGTGGGCTTTATCTCATTTTTCGCAAACTGGAACGCCTGCCCCATCTTTCGGCGGGGCGTACCATCGGGATCCTTCTTTTGTATATGAATGTTCTCACCTGGCTGCATTTTTCCATCGGCGGGGGTCTTTCTCCCGCACAGGAGGGACTTGGCGGCGGGTTCATTGGCGCTGTGCTGGATGCCGTCTTGCGTAACAGCCTTGGCGCCGCGGGAGAGGTGGTTCTGCTGGTGGTCTGGCTGGTCGTGGCCCTTCTCTTTGTTGTGGACATCCCCCTGCCGGAGATGGTAAGCAAAATTGCCGGTTGGAAACCCCAACCCAAAGCCGCGCTTCAAAAAGCCATCCCTTATACCCGAGAACGGGTTCGTGCCACGCCCGTTTATTCACCACTCCAGGAATTGGAGGAGGAAGAGGACGGTCCGGTGGTGTTGCCTGATGGTTTCCGCTCCCTGGATTTGAAAACAGACGCGGCCCGGTCTGTTGAACCGCGCGTCAGGCGAGAAGAACCCGCCCGACCTCAGGTGGAAAGGAACGGCGCCCAGCCGCGGACGGCGGCAGCGAACACACAAACCCCGGCTGTACCCGTCGTGCATACCGGTGTCACGGCTGCCAAACGCCAAAAACCCTGGCCGCTTCCTTCCATGACCGACGTGCTTGACCCGGCCATGCCGGGCGGTGTTCAGACTCACTATGACAAAGACCGCGCGCGCATCATCGAAGAAACGCTTGCCTCTTTTGGCGCGCCAGGCCACATCGTAGAGATCCACCGCGGACCGGCTGTGACGCAATTTGGTGTGGAACCAGATTTTATTGAGAATCGCGTCGGCCGCACACGCGTGCGCGTTTCAAAGATCGTCAGTCTTTCAGATGACCTGGCGCTTTCACTGGCCGCGCCCAGCATCCGCATCCAGGCCCCTGTGCCCGGCAAGGGATACGTGGGGATCGAGGTGCCCAATACCGAACTCACCCTCGTTTCTTTGCGCGAACTTCTCGAAAACGATGCCTTCAAGCGAATAAAGGGGCCCCTGCGTTTTGCCCTCGGAAAGGACGTGGCCGGAAAGCCCGTCTGCGCGGACCTTACCTCCATGCCCCACCTGCTGGTGGCAGGAACCACAAATTCCGGTAAATCGGTGCTGGTGAACGCCATCTTGACCAGCCTCTTGCTAAATAACACACCCGCTGAGATGCGCCTGCTTCTGGTGGATCCCAAACGCGTAGAGTTGACCGGTTACAACGGCATCCCGCACCTGCTCGCGCCCGTGGTGGTCGAAGCGGACCGCGTGGTCGGCGCCCTCCAATGGGTGATCCACGAGATGGACAGCCGTTATAAAAAGTTCGCCGGCGCCGGCGCCCGCAATATCGTGGATTACAACCGCAAGGGTGAAGATCACGTGCCCTACCTGGTCATCGTCATTGACGAACTGGCCGACCTGATGATGCTGGCTCCTGATGAGAC
>CAZNAF010000063.1:8056-14298 GCA_964570925.1 uncultured Anaerolinea sp. | reverse complement strand
GCGGGCTGATGTGGCTGAAGAATTCCATGAAGTCAGATTTGAACAACCTGATGGGCACGTCACTGTGATCGATGGGTAAATGGCTCATCTCATTACCTCCATGATTAATATGCCTTTATTGTAACCCACCACGCAAGACCTGTTTATTCTCGCAATGACCCTTACTCATTCCTTCCTAATGAATTTTCTTGACCATTTCTTGACGTTTTTTCAGTTATTTTTGTCCGATTTTTAATTCCCTCGGGAGTACATTTAAGCTCAGGAAAGGAAAACCATGACCGATCTCATAATCGCTTTGCTCACATTATCCCTTTTTGCCGTGGGCGTTGAATTTTTCCACCTGTGTTCAAGGTTAATGGTGCAGAAAAAATGAACCCAATTTTGATTGCGGCAGGAGTGCTTGCCTTACTGTTACTTTTGTACTTGTTTTTCTCTCTGATCAAACCGGAGTGGTTCGGATGAATTGGTTGAGTTGGATTCAGTTCCCTTTGTATGTGGTTGTGTTGCTTATGTGTGCCAAACCGTTGGGCTTATATATTGCTAAGGTTTATGAGGGAGAAAAAAACCTGCTCACTCGCGTGGTTTCACCTGTCGAGAGGTTGTTCTATCGATTGTCCGGGATCCAGGAAGGCAAGGAAATGGATTGGAAAACCTACCTGCTGTCGCTGCTGATGTTCAGCCTGGTCGGGTTTGTTTTCCTCTACGTTCTCTTACGCATCCAATCGCACCTTCCACTCAATCCACAGAACCTGGGGAACATGCCTCCGGCGCTGGCATTTAACACTGCGATGAGTTTCATAACCAACACGAACTGGCAAAACTATGCTGGCGAAACAACCTTAAGCTACTTTACACAGATGCTCGGATTGACCGTCCAAAATTTTTTGTCGGCAGCCAGCGGTATGACGGTTTTGGTGTCACTCATCCGCGGTATTGCCCGACAAAATTCGCATCAGCTTGGCAATTTTTGGGTGGATCTTACCCGTTCGGTTCTTTACATTTTGCTGCCTTTATCGATCTTGTTGGCAGTCCTGTTGGTTTCGCAGGGTGTGATCCAAAATCTGCGCCCTTATCAGACAGCCCGGGTTCTCGATCAAAGCGGGGATGTTCTGTACCAGATCCTCCCGATGGGACCGGCAGCTTCGCAGATTGCCATTAAACAACTCGGAACAAATGGCGGAGGTTTTTTTAACGTCAATTCCGCCCACCCCTTTGAAAACCCCACTCCTCTTACCAATTTCGTTGAGATGGTCTCCATTCTATTGATCCCTGCTGCTTTGACGCATACCTACGGCAGGATGGTTAAGGATGTGCGCCAGGGGCGGGCAATTCTGATTGTCATGACCGTATTCTTTGTTCTTATGGCTGTCTTGGCAATTTATTCCGAATCAAAAGGCAATCCAGCCTTTGTGCCACTTGGGATCGACCAAACTGCAGGAAATATGGAAGGCAAGGAATTGCGCTTTGGATTTGTCAATTCCGCTATCTGGGCGACTGCCACAACAGCGGCCTCAAACGGATCTGTGAATGCCATGCATGAAAGCCTCACACCCATTGGCGGATTGGTGGCCATGTGGATGATGCAACTTGGAGAAGTCATTTTTGGCGGCGTTGGATCTGGTTTATACGGCATGTTGGCATTCGTGGTCATTGCAGTTTTTATTGCCGGCTTAATGGTAGGGCGCACCCCTGAATACCTGGGAAAAAAGGTTGAGGTTTTTGAAATGAAGATGGCTGTTCTGGTGGTTCTCATCCCCGTGTTGACCGTCCTGCTCGGAACCGCCCTGGCATTAATGACCGATGCTGGCAGAGCCGGAATTTTCAATGCCGGTCCCCAGGGATTCAGTGAGGTACTCTATGCTTTTTCTTCAGCCGGTAACAATAATGGATCGGCTTTTGCCGGTCTTGGCGCGAATTCTGATTTTTATAACATCAGCCTGGGCATCGCCATGTTTGTTTCCCGATTTCTGCTCATCGTCCCCATCATGGCTCTGGCAGGTTCTTTCGCTTCCAAACAATCTATCCCGGTCAGTGCGGGTACCCTGCCAACCCATACCCCATTGTTCATTATATGGTTAATAGGTGTGATCGTCATCGTGGGCGCCTTGAGTTTTCTCCCTGCTTTGGCGCTTGGACCAATCATTCAACAAATAATGCTTGGTTCAGGAAGGTTATTTTAAAATGTCAGCCTCCATGCAGAAGGTTTTTAATAATCGAGCCTCAACCATCGTTGTAACGGTGATCGATTCGGTGAAAAAATTGAACCCAATACGTATGCTGCGTAACCCGGTAATGTTCATCACCGAAATTGGCAGCATAATGACGACTATATTATGGATCCAGGCAATGGCAGGCAATGGAGAAGCTCCTGCAACTTTTATCGGAGCCATATCTTTGTGGTTGTGGTTTACTGTTCTTTTTGCTAATTTTTCCGAAGCCCTTGCAGAAAAGCGCGGAAAAGCCCAGGCGGAGTCTCTTCGTAAGGCACGCAAAGATACGCCGGCGAAAAAACTTACTGCTCATGTCGAGAGCCTGGTTGATGCGAAAAATCATTTTCATCTCTGCCCATCTACCCAACTGGTCAAGGGGGATTTGTTTCTGGTGGAAACCGGGGATGTATTACCCGCGGATGGTGAAATTTTATTCGGAATCGCCTCAATAGATGAAAGCGCGGTCACTGGAGAATCTGCACCGGTGGTACGTGAATCTGGCGGTGACCGCTCTGCCGTGACAGGCGGTACCAGGATTCTCTCGGACTGGCTGATCGTCCGTGTAAGTGCTGATCCGGGTGAGGGGTTCCTGGATCAGATGATCTCGTTGGTGGAGGGTGCCAAACGACAAAAAACACCCAATGAGATCGCCTTGAGCATTTTACTTTCAAGTTTCACCATCATCTTTCTGGTAGTTACTGTTACTTTGTATCCATTTTCAAAATACAGCGTCGAGGTTGCCGGCCAGGGAACACCCATTACGATCACTGTGCTGATTGCCCTGCTTGTGTGCCTTATTCCAACCACCATCGGAGGGTTGCTCTCTGCCATTGGTATCGCCGGCATGGATAGATTGATCCAGCGTAATGTGATCGCCACGTCTGGCCGAGCAGTAGAAGCGGCCGGTGATGTAGATGTTCTGTTGCTGGACAAGACTGGTACGATCACGTTAGGCAACCGGCAAGCGGTAGCCTTTATTCCAGTTAACGGTGTTTCAGAAAGAGAGCTGGCAGAGAACGCTCAACTTGCTTCACTGGTCGATGATACCCCTGAGGGTAGATCCATTGTTGTTTTAGCCAAGGATAAACATAAGCTGCGTGCACAGACGCTCTCCTCCAGCCAAAAAGCGCCCAGTGGGATGCATTTCGTCACCTTTACCGCACAAACACGGATGTCTGGTGTGGATTACAACGGTACGATGATACGCAAAGGCGCACCGGATACCATGATCGATCTGGTTCTAAACAATAACGGCCAAATTCCGCCCGAATTAAATGAGACTCTTGAAAAGATATCCCGTTCCGGTGGCACTCCTCTTGTGGTAACACGCAACAATTCTATCCTGGGTGCAATCCACCTGAAAGATATCGTCAAAGGCGGGATAAAGGAACGTTTTGCCCACCTGAGAAGGATGGGAATCAAAACAGTCATGATCACAGGAGACAACCCCCTGACCGCAGCCGCCATCGCTGCCGAAGCCGGTTTGGATGATTTTCTCGCTCAGGCAACTCCTGAAACAAAATTGAAATTGATCCGCGAATATCAGGCTGGTGGCAGGCTGGTAGCCATGGCCGGTGATGGGACCAATGACGCTCCTGCGCTCGCTCAGGCTGATGTTGCCGTTGCCATGAATACCGGAACACAATCCGCCCGCGAAGCAGCAAATATGGTGGACCTTGACAGCAACCCAACAAAACTGATCGAGATCGTTGAGATCGGTAAACAATTGTTGATGACCCGCGGTTCACTGACCACCTTTAGTATTGCCAATGATGTCAGCAAGTATTTCGCGATCATCCCTGCTGCCTTTTCAACAACATACCCGATCCTGGAAAAGTTGAACTTCATGCATCTGTATTCGCCAGAGAGTTCCATCCTTTCAGCAGTCATATTCAACGCTTTGATCATCATCGCATTGATCCCTTTGGCCTTGCACGGTGTTCCTTATCATCCAAAATCCGCTTCGCAGTTGTTAAGAGACAACCTGTTGATCTACGGTTTGGGTGGATTGTTGACGCCTTTCATCGGGATCAAATTAATCGATACACTTCTGGTAATCATTCATGCTGTTTGAGAGGAAGAATGAAAAAAGAACAGAAATCAATCCACTGGATCAATTTGGGAATCGTTGCCATTGTGATGCTGTTGATGTTGACACCAAAAACATTCGGAATTCCGGAATTGTGGCGGCCTTGGACCACTGTCATCTCCGTTTTGTTAATTATCGTGTTCTGTTCAGGGGTCTTTGAAGCATGAGATCACAAATCCGTCCCATGATAACCCTTTTTGGTTTGTTAACCTTTCTTACAGGCGTTCTGTATCCCTTGTTGATGACCGCAATTGCGCAGGCTATTTTCCCGCATCAGGCTAACGGAAGCCCGCTCTATTTGGACAACAACCTGGCAGGTTCGGCATTGATCGGGCAGGCCTTCACTTCCGAACAATATTTTTGGGGCAGACCCTCCTCAACTTCTGGATCTCCTTATAATGCCTTCGACCCTGAGAAACTCACAGGTTCCGCTGGTTCTAACCTCGGACCTTTATCACAAACCCTCTATCGATCAGTTGAAGAGCGGGCAGATCATTTAAGATCCACAACACCCTGCTGCGAAGGTCCCATCCCCGTAGACCTGGTCACTTCTTCTGCTTCCGGACTCGATCCTGATATCAGTATTGAATCTGCTTTTTATCAACTTACCCGGGTTGCCCAGGCCAGGGGACTTGAAGAAATGGAGCTCATGAAATTGATCGAAATGACGATCACTCCGCGACAATTTGGCTTCCTCGGTGAACCGCGAGTGAACGTTATGCAATTAAACCTTGCTCTGGATGGTTTACAATAAACTTTATGAATCCAAGACCAAGTCCGGATGAATTACTTAAGCAGGTCAATGCAGCAGATCCTGCCAGAGGAAAACTAAAAATTTTCCTGGGGTACGCTGCCGGTGTTGGTAAAACGTATGCCATGTTGGAAGCTGCACACCAGCGAAAAAATCAAGGGGTAGACCTGGTGATCGGACTCATCGAAACCCATAAACGATTGGATACGGAAGCTTTGATCCAGGGGATGGAGATCCTTCCGCGCCGCAAGATAGAATATCGCGGGATCCAAATGGAGGAACTGAATGTCGATGAGATCCTGAAAAGACGTCCGGTTTTGGTGTTGGTGGATGAATTCGCCCACACAAACACTCCCGGTTCACGCCACCCCAAGCGATATCAAGATGTGGAAGATATTTTAAATTCCGGCATTGATGTATTTACCACATTAAATATTCAACACCTTGAGAGTCTCAATGACATCGTAACGCAAGTCACCGGGGTTACTGTTCAGGAAACCATTCCCGACCGCGTGATCGATGAAGCGGAGGAGATCGAAGTGATCGATCTTCCTCCTGAAGAATTATTGATCCGACTCAAAGAAGGCAAGGTATACATTCCAGAACAAGCTCAACGTGCCCTCCATCAATTCTTTCGCAAGGGCAACTTGTCGGCTTTGAGAGAAATGTCATTACGTAGAGCGGCGGAACGGGTTGATGATCAGATGCGTTCTTACATGCGTACAAGAGCCATTCAAGGACCCTGGCCTGCGAGCGAACGATTACTGGTTTGTGTCAGCCCCAGCCCTCTATCTGAAAAATTAGTTCGCACTACTCGGCGGCTTTCTGACGAGTTGAATGCTGAATGGTTTGTGGTCTATGTCGATGACGCAACAAAACCTGATCTAAATCCTTACAATCAAGAGCGGGTGGCAAAAACGCTTGATCTGGCAAAGAACCTTGGAGCCAGAACGCGAATTCTTACGGGTTCGTCCATATCAGAAGCAATCATTGGTTACGCACGAAAGCACAATGTTACTAAGATAGTAGTCGGTAAACCTTTGAATCCTCGTTGGAAAGACATTCTTACAGGTTCCATCGTGGATAAATTGATCTATTCCAGCGGAACGATCGATATTTACGTGATTAATGCACAAGCTGAGAACAAACCTGTTTCAACCCCTAAATCCTGGCGCCTCAAGCCGCCTTTTCG
>CAZNAF010000063.1:1926-7956 GCA_964570925.1 uncultured Anaerolinea sp. | reverse complement strand
AAGGAACAAACCGAAGCGGCAATTCAGCGTGAGGCATACACATCAGCTTTATATACATTGGGGCGCGACCTGGCGTCCACGACCGACCTTCCCCAGGTGTTGGATGTGGTCGTCAGCCATGCTGCCCAGGTTTTTGGCAAGGAAATCGCAATTTATCTTCCAGAAAATGATCGACTCACACTCTCCGCACAATCAAGTGATTTTGTTAAGGAGATGAATGAAGAAGCCGTCGTAGCCTGGGCTTTTGAACACAACCAATCCGCCGGTCTGGGAACAGATACTCTGCCCGCCTCCAAGATCTGTTGTAAGCCGCTCACCACTTCAAGAGGGCAGATCGGCATTCTCGCCATCCGTCCGGCGGACGTGAAAAAATTCGTCAGTCCTGAACAACGCCAGACACTCGAAGCTTTCGTTCACCAATCCGCTTTGGCTGTCGAACGCGCCAGCCTTGAAGAACAGGCGAGGCAAGCCGAACTGTTGCAGGCGACAGAAAAGCTTCAGTCCGCACTGCTGAATTCGATCTCACACGATCTGCGAACTCCCCTGGTCAGTATCACAGGCGCATTAAGCAGCCTGCGCGAGAAGTCATTGCATCTTGATATCGAAGCTCGTGAAAGCCTGATCGATACTGCCGCTGAAGAAGCCGAGCGATTGAACCGGCTGGTGGGAAACCTGCTCAATATGACCCGCCTCGAGGCGGAAGCGATCCATTTACGCCTGGAACCGTGTGACATTCAGGATGTCATCGGTGCAGCTCTTGAACAAGTCGAGAATCGACTTGGGGGTCGTGAGGTAAAGGTAAAGATCGCTCAGAATCTGCCTCTCATCCCTTTGGATTTCCCCCTTTTTGGACAAGCATTGGTCAACTTGCTGGATAATGCTATTAAGTACTCCCCCAATTCGAAACCTATTGAGATCCAGGCCTCACAGACCGATCAGACGGTCGTACTCACCGTGGAAGATCACGGTGTCGGAATCCCCGCCGACGACCTTGAACGTGTTTTCAATAAATTCTATCGCGTTCAACGACCTGAAAGCGTCAAAGGCACGGGTCTTGGATTGGCGATTTGCAAGGGGATTGTTGAAGCACATGGAGGAACGATTAAAGCCCTTAACCGCCCTGGAGGTGGCACAATCCTGCGTGTCGAGATCAAAAAGGATGAGGTGAAATGACGCCTTACGGATTGCGTGTGCTTGTTGTGGATGACGAGATCTCGATCCGGCGATTTTTGCGTGTCGCTCTGAATGGACAGGGATTCATTGTCCGTGAAGCCTCCAATGGTGAATCCGCATTGCAAGCTGCGGTTTTTGATAAACCTGACCTCGTGATCTTGGATCTCGGACTCCCCGACATGGACGGGGTCGAGGTCACCCGCAGGTTGCGCGAATGGTCTTCGGTTCCCGTGGTGATCCTTTCGGTGCGTGATCAAGAAACTGACAAGATCGCCGCCCTCGACGCAGGAGCGGATGACTACCTGACCAAGCCTTTCGGCGTCGGAGAACTATTGGCGCGCATCCGTACCGTTATGCGAAGGCAGTCACCAGCCAGCAACGAACCAGTTTTTCAGTTAGGTGAACTGACTGTTGATCTTGCCAATCGGTTGGTGACCTTATCAGCCAAAGAAATTCAACTCACACCCACTGAGTATGACGTTCTCAAGGCCCTGGTGTTATCCTCTGGAAAGGTACTAACCAACCGGCAGTTATTGAAACAAGTATGGGGAGAGGGGTATAACGATCTGCACATCCTGCGCGTCAACATCAGCAACCTTCGCCGCAAGATCGAGCCAGATCCTTCCAGGCCAAGTTATATTCATACTGAACCGGGTGTGGGTTATCGCCTTCGCATCCAATAGTGCCCCTTAAATCCACTCGATCCCGTCAACCGCAGCAAAGCGCTTTTTCATCGTTTCAATGGCCTGCGGGTTATTATCCACCAGGATGAAGTTGCGCCCCAGTTCGAGACAGGCCGCGCCTGTTGTGCCGCTGCCGGCGAAAAAGTCCACCACGGTGTCGCCCGGGTTGGAGGAGGCGGTGATGATGCGGCGGATGACCCCCAGCGGCTTCTGGGTGGGGTAGCCGGTCTTTTCCTTGCCGCCGGTGGCCACGATGGTGTGCCACCAGGTATCGGTGGGCAGCTTGCCGCGGGCGGCCTTTTCGGGCCCGACCAGGCCGGGGGCCATGTAAGGAATACGTTCGATCTCGTCCACGTTGTAGGTGTAATGCTCGGGGTCTTTGGCGTACCAGAGGATGTTGTCGTGCTTGGGCGGCCACTTCTTTTTGGTGCGCGCGCCGTAATCGTAAGCCCAGATGATCTCATTCAAGAAACTCTGCCTGCCGAAGATCTGGTCCAGCAGCACCTTGCAGTAGTGTACCTCGCGATAGTCTATGTGGAAGTAAAGGCTGCCGGCGGGTTTTAAGATCCGATACGCTTCCACCAGACGCGGCTCCAGAAAGTTCAAAAAGTCGTCAAAGATGTCGTTATAAGCCTGCGAACCGACCTTTATGGTGGTGTAGCGCTGTCCGATGAAACCGGTGCGGTCCCCGGTTTCGGATTTCTCGGTCTTGATCTGGGTGCGCGCCTGCACCTTGCCCGTGTTGAAGGGCGGATCAATGTAGATAAGATCGACCGACGCGGAGGGCAGTTGACGCAGGACGGTGAGGTTATCGGCGAAGTAGATTTTATTGGCCATGGTGAAGTTGATTATAGCAAAAGGCCGGGCATCTTAGGGTTTGTTCCCTGAGTGATCAGGGTGCGATCCATGAAGGTTTCACCTCAGATCAGTTTTTTTCTCAAAGGACTCTCACTGTCCTGTATAAAGATAATCGACCGGGTTTTCCTCTGCCAGCAGGAACAAGTCGCGGATCTGATTGTAGTAGTAATCGTTGATCTCAACGAGCCTGGTTTCAGTTTCAGAAATATCGATCTGACAGACCAGGGCCAGATTCCCTGATTCAATGGAGGAGGAGAGGAAGAAATCAATCAGTTTTTGCGATAATTCAGCCGGAATGGCCTCGGTAAAACTCAGATTCTGGTTCGGGATTGGCGGGGTCGTCCCCAGGATGGAAATCTTCTCCGCTGCGTCTGCGATGCCAGAATCCAAACGCGCATCGTAATAGGTAGTGCCTGAATCGCAGTTCCTCTGGTAAACCTGCTTGATCACTTCAGAATGAGAACCTACTTCACGGATCTCGGCAAAAAAACCCTCAGGTTTCCCGATCTTGGCGCGAATTTCCAAGGAGGGTAATACATAGCCCGAAAGACTGGTCAACGATGGGATACAGAGGATTTTGCCTTTCAGATCTTCCATGCTGCTAAAATCATTTTCGGCACTGGAAACGATCATTCCGCCATACTTAATGTCCTCATAGGCGCTCCACAGTAACACTCCATTTGCACAACCCCGTTCAGAAGCCACCAGATAAGAAATGGCGGGCAAGGATCCTACCTGAGCCTCACCATCGCACAAGGCATCGATGATGGTCTCGTTGTCTGGTGCCGGGATGGCCTTAAGATAAAGATCCGGGTAGGCCTCATGAAATTGTGCCATCACCTCGTCAGCGGCCTTGCTGATCTCATTGAACTCGAAGAAGGGGCTGGGAACATACATCCAGATCAGGGGGTTGTCCTTCGTCCCAACTTGAGGGGTTTGCAGGGTGGGTGTCTGCTGTGCAGATTCCGTTGCGGTTGCCGAGGGTGGCGGGGTTAAATTTGTCTTCGTGTTTATCAAACCTGGTAAACCAAGCGCGAGGGCTAGCGAGAGGACTATTCCCAGACTACCAAATACCCACCATCGTCTTCCGGTTTTCTTTTTATCCACTTGCTTAACTGTGGAAAGGCCATCCTTCCCGGCAGCGGGCACACCGCCTTCAAGGATCGAGGTAATACTTTTCTGTAAGCTGGTCAGATGCTCCTGCCAGGAGGGAGAATAGGCATCAAGCCAGTGCCTCGAGGAAAGATGCAACAACATGGCCCCGCTCGGGTCGAGTTTCTCGATACGGAAGGGAAGGATGACGGCCTCTTTGGTGATGGCGAGATTCAATTCGTCCAATACACGTTGGGAGCGGTTCGCGCTGCTTGAAAAAACAAGCAGAAAAATTTTACACTCCCCGGCTGCCTGCGCGATCGCTTCTCCCCAATCTGCACCGGGTTTAATATCCCTTGGCGCGTACCAGCAGCGTATGTTGTTCTTTTCAAGAAAAGCGACGATCGTGTCGGCGACGATTTTATCTTTGGTGGAATAACTGACAAACACATCATGAGTCATGTCTCCCTCCACTTTGAAAAAACCTGACCCTCTATTAAGCTCACCGATCCAGGTGGATATTCGTTTTCTACAGGAATAATAACTCTTTAAGAATGAAAGATGCAACAGGCTATTTTTGAAGGGTGAATCGTTGCCGCCAAGATTGTTTTGTTCGTTATAAGAGTTTTTTCTTTGAATACTCTCATATTCATAATCCCTTAAAGGTTTGGCTTTTCCTTAAAGACATTCTGGATATCCCGATAGTTAACAATCTGGCAACTTTAATAAAAAATTCAAACTTACTGACTTTTACGGGCGATCCATTCGATCTCCACCAGCGCCTGCAGCGGTAAGTCAGCAACCGCCACCGTCGTGCGGGCGGGGTAGGGGGCTGAAAAGCGCTGCTGGTAGACCTGGTTCATTCCCGCGAAGTTGGCCATGCTGGTCAAATAAACATTGACCTTGATCACATCCTCCATGGTCAAGCCGGCGCTTGAAAGGACGGTCTCCAGGTTGTTAAAGGCCTGCTGCGTTTGTTCCGTGATACCGCCGGCCACCAGGTTCCCGCTGGCTGGATCGATGGGGGTTTGACCCGAACAATACAACAGGTCGCCGGCCCAAACGGCGTGCGCATAGGGTCCGATCGCTTTTGGAGCGTTTTGGCTGGTAACGGTTTTGCGGTTCATGGCTTCACCTCGCGGAAAGGATGGTTTTCTTAAGTGGAATTATAAGGCTTAAGAGGACTGTTTGAACTCGAAGGAGGAAGATCAAGACCAGATTCATAGTCCAAGGCTCCTTGTGTACCATTTTCACTGCGATTTACATTTTAATGAAAAGCATGGACCGTAATCCGATGAGGAAAGACCTCTTTTTTGCGCCGGAGGGACTCGGTGTGTAACAAGCGTCACCTTGACAACTTTTTCATTTGCCTTGACAATTGGATTTCATAAACAGACAAAAGGAAACGCACATGAAAAAGAATCTCCAAAAGGGGCTCCTCCCCGCTCTATTCCTCCTGCTCACCTTGATCCTTTCGGCCTGCGGCGCCGCTGCACCCACAGAAGACCCCGTATTGAAGATCACGCAGGTGGCTTCGACCATCATGGCTGAAATGACCCAATCGGCAGCCTTAACACCTTCCGCGACGCCCACGCTCGAACCTACGGCCACGGCTACCAAGGCGCCGCCCACCCCCACGGTTTCAGACGCCACCTCGACTCCGACGGCGAAACCCGTGGTCGAAGACGCCCTGGCAGATGACGCGATCTATATTGAAGATGTCACCTATCCTGACGGCACCATCGTGAAGCCCGGCTCCAAGATCATCAAGATCTGGAAGGTCAAGAACACCGGTCAGAACACCTGGAAAACCGCCTACCGTCTGGCCTACCTGGAGGGACTGCAGGACGCCCCGGGCTTGCTCTACATCCACCTGCCTTATGGCATTCGTCCCAATGAAATGATGGAATTGCCTGTGGAATTTAACGTTCCCCTTGGAGAAGGCACGGTCACCAGTTACTGGCGGCTTGTCAATTACGAAGGGCAGCCCTTCGGCCAGGTTCTAAGCATGAGCATCTACGTCGGGAATCCATAATCTGCCAATGAATTCAGATAAAACCAGGTGTTGAGCCTGGTTTTTTATTTAATGAAAGGCGATGAGCGGGGGGACTAGCATGGGAATTTTCTCAACAAATCGCACCTGAAATGTCAGATTCGCACAAAACTATTGACATTTGTTTTTAATTTGCTATTATATTCGTGAGCGCTCACGTGAGCGCTCACG
>CAZNAF010000063.1:0-1826 GCA_964570925.1 uncultured Anaerolinea sp. | reverse complement strand
CGTGAGCGCTCACGTGAGCGCTCACGCTCCCCGGTAGAAAAACCCGTTTTTTAGAGGATATTTTGGCAGAAATGAAGAAGACCACCATCTATGATGTCGCGGAAAAGGCCGGTGTCTCAAGGCAGACCGTTTCGCGCGTCTTGAACGACCGGATGGACGTTTCTGAAGAGACCAGAAAACGGGTCAAGGATGTGATGGCCGAATTAAGCTACCATCCCAGCGCAGTGGCGCAAAGCCTCAGCCGCCAGAAAACCTTCCTTTTTGGTGTGGTGACTGCGGGGTTGCGCTTCATCGGTCCTTCACGCACTCTGAGCGGCATCACCAGCAAGGCCGAGGAACTAGGTTACGGATTGTTGTTAAAAGAATTGGAAAACTTCAATTCCAACAACGTGAAACCCTTGTTGCAATGGTTCAAATCTCATCAGGTGGATGGCATCATTTGGGCTGCACCGGAAATTGAAGACAACCGCAGCTGGCTCGACAACACACAACCCATGATCGACATTCCGATCATTTTTTTAACCATGGAAGAACAAAGCAACGTCACCATCGTAACGACAGACAATTACAATGGCGGCCGGATGGCCACCGAACACCTTCTGCAGCTTGGACGAAAAAATATCGGCCACCTCGCGGGTCCCCTTGAATGGTGGGAAGCCCGCCAGAGAAAAAAAGCCTGGGAAGATGTATTAAAAGAAGCCGGCATCAAGGTGACTGATCGAATGTGGGCGCAGGGGAATTGGTCCTCAAAAAGCGGCCGTACTGCCTTTCAGGAATTACTGCAAAAGTATCCTGAGATGGATGCCATTTTTGTCGGAAATGACCAGATGGCCTTAAGCGTGCTGCAGGCTTCGCTTGAAATGGGCAAACGCATCCCGCGTGATTTTTCCGTGATAGGTTTCGACGGTATCGCGGACTCTGAATTCTACTGTCCGCCTTTGACGACCGTATCACAAAATCAGGACGAATTGGGAAGAGTTGCTGTGGCTGAACTGGCTTCACAAGTAGAACGCAAGATCTCAGAAAACATCATCGTCAAGCCGAAATACATCACAATTCAGCCGGAGCTCATCATTCGTCAAAGTTCATAAAAAGGAGGTGGTTGATATTCAAAATTTGATTAAAAGGAAATGCCCTGTTAGATTGGACACCAGCAGAGCATTCCCCGGACGTGACGAAATACTTTCTTAACAGGAAGATATCTCGCACATCTCAATTCTATCTCAATCTTTAAAATTTGAACAAGGAGAAGAGAAATGAAATTAAGCAACATTACCAAGATTTTCGTCGTCGTCGCAGTCTTCGCAATGCTCATGGCTGCCTGTGCACCCAAGGCCGAAGCACCCGTTGCCGAAGCTCCCGCAGCCGAAGCACCCGCTGCCGAAGCTCCTGCCGCTGAAGCACCCGCTGCCGAAGCTGCTTTTGGCCAGGCCGACTGCGCCCCCAACTGCACCTATGCTGACATGGTCATGTGCTACCCGCAATTGGGCGCCGAGAGTGACTGGAGAACCGCCAACACCGCATCCTTCAAATCAGAAGCTGAGAAATTAGGCTTCCAACTGGTGTTCTCTGACGCACAACAGAAACAGGAAAACCAGATCTCCCCATGCGCGCCTGCATCCAGCAAGGTGTGGATGTCATCGCTCTGCCCCCTGTAGTTGAAGACGGTTTCGAAGCAGTCTTGACCGAAGCCAACAATGCCGGAATCCCCGTGATCATTGTTGACCGCTCAGTCTCCGCTGATCCCTCCCTGTATGTTGCTCACATCGGCTCCGATATGTTCCTCGAAGGCCAGCGCGCCGCTGAAGAATTCAACAAAGCATTCC
>CAZNAF010000062.1:0-14452 GCA_964570925.1 uncultured Anaerolinea sp. | reverse complement strand
CACATCAAGGGACCGTCTCTGTGGAACCTGGCGGTTGGGATCGCTGCCATTTTGGTAGCCATTGCATCACCGATCCTTGGAACCATCGCTGATTTTTCACGCGCCAAGAAAAAACTTTTATTCATTTTCACCGCTCTTTCGGTCGTATTCACCGGCCTTTTGTTTTTCGTACAAAAGGGTGATGTGATCATGGGGATGCTTTTCTTCATACTGGCCGAGATCGGCTACCGCGGCGCTCAGGTTTTTTATGACGCGTTATTGGTGGATGTTTCCACACCGGAGACCATTGGCAAGGTTTCAGGTAAAGGCTGGGCGATCGGCATGTTGGGAGGCATTATTTGCCTTGTGCTTGTGTTGATCCCAATTCAATTGATCAAAGATCAAGGCACCCTTATGGTGCGCTTGTCTTTCTTGATCACGGCGGTCTTCTTTGCCATCAGTTCCATTCCTCTTTTCAGAAATGTCAAACAGATCAATGAACCAGAAAAGCTTGAGAGCGGTGAGGGATTGCTTGCTCACGCGTTCAAAAAACTGGGACAGACCTTCAAAGAGGTGAAAAGGTTCAAGGAATTTATCAAGTACTCCATCGCCTTCCTGATCTACAACGACGGCATCATGATGTTAATGGATAACGCGGCCATTATCGCAGGAATTTTGTTTGGTTTCAAAACATCTGAATTGATCATCCTGATCATCATCCTGCAGGTAGCGGGCGCAGGCGGCGCCTTCCTGTTTGGGTGGATCTCAAATAAATACAGCAGCAAACAGGCCATTTTGTACGCCTTGATCATGCTGATCGGAGTGGTGGCGATCTTGTTCATGACGAACACGAAATTCGTGTTTTATATCATTGGGGCGCTGGCGGGTTTTTCGCTTTCAGGTGTTCAGGCAGTCAGCCGCACCATGGTCTCTCAACTCTCTCCGCAGGAAAAGACAACAGAGTTTTACGGTTTCCTATCCGTGGCTGGAAGGACCTCCACCTTTGTGGGTCCACTGGTATTCGGATCGATCTATTCGCTGATGGTAGATTACTACAGCAAACACGGCTTTCTTGAACAGGCAGCCAAGACCAATGCCATGTATTGGTCCATCGGATCGGTCGTCGCGTTTTTGGTTATCGGCATGTTCTTCTTATTACGAGTCAAGAAGGTGACGCCTAAAGACCCTATTACTTTTGAAAAAGTATAAAATAAATTAACCGCCCTGACATTTTTCGGGCGGTTTTTAATGGCAATGAAGATATAATGGAAATTATGACAAAGAAAATAAAATACCCTCGCAGACGCGTTATTCGCGCCATCTTGAAAAGTGGCATCGCGGCCGCTTTTGGTGTCATGGCGGATTTTCAGGTTGAAGGTCAAGAAAATCTACCAAAAAGCGGCCCCTTGCTGGTGGTCGCCAATCATTTCCACTTTCTTGATCCGGTGGCCTTGATCCACACAGCCCCCTGGCCGCTTGAATTCGTGGGCGGAGCACGCACACCCAACGCACCCGCCACACTGGGCTGGATCAACAAACTTTTTGGCGTGATCCCCACTTACCGAGGCACAGGTTCCCGCGAAACTCTCCTTAACGCGGAAGAGATCTTGAAACAAAACGGCGTTTTGGCGATCTTCCCGGAGGGAGGAAGCTGGGCACAGGTGCTGAGACCACCCAGGCCAGGAACCGCTTTTCTGGCGTGGCGTACCAAATCACCGATCCTGCCGATTGGTTTGGATGATTTGGTCGGCTTTTTTCAACGCGTAAAGCTAGGGCAAAAAGCCACCGTCAAAGTGAAATTCGGTAAAACCTTTGGCCCCACGGCTGCGTCGGATGGGTCAAGGCCGGGGCGCGACGAACTGGAAAAGATCGGGCATGACATCATGCGTGAAATTTCCTACCTTTTACCCCCCGAAAGGCAGGGATACTACTCTCCAAATCCGGCAATCCGTGAAGCCGCCCGGGGAACAGAAATTTACCCCTGGGCAAATGTTGCTGAAGTCTAATTGAAGAATCTTTTTTGGGCTATTTGACGTCTTGAATTTAATGAAAGATGGAAAGGGATACACCATGAAAAAGATCTCAATTTTGTTTTTAATTAGCCTGTTCCTGATTAGTTGTTCACTGCCATTTACCATAAATTGGAACACACCCACTTCCCAACCAAAAGAGGATCTACCGTCCACGGAAGCGCCTCCTGTTGAAGATGCCACCCTGCCCCCGGCTACCGAAGCCCCGCCCACCCCTGAACCCATCAACGGGACAGAAATGAATCTGGGTGGTGTTTACATGGTTCTTCCGCCCTGCCTGGCTGCCGGAGCCAGCGGCACCCTGGTGGCTGCCGCACCCTATGACGAGATGGGTGGACCAATGGAGTTCTATCCTGAAAATCGCAAGATCACTTATCAGGGATATCCCTTGAGCGGCAAGTTCTTTGACGCGAAGCTAGTCGTTTATCCGGTGGCTGAGTTTGTGGCCATGAACCAATCTGTCGCAGACCGCGTTGGAGCCATGCAAAACGCATTGGCTTCACAACAGATCCCAGAAACCGTTCCCCTTTTGCCAATCTTTAATGCCGCCCAGGTTTTTAAAGCCCAGGCTGAATTGATCTCGTTCCAGAACGGCCAGGGTATCCGCTACCTGACCGAGTACGCACAATATTACGCGCCTGCTACAAACCAGGATCTTTTCTATTCGTTTCAGGGAATCACATCCGATGGAAAATATTGGGTCTCGGCCATTTTTCCGGTCAACGCCGCATATTTGCAGGAAAGCTTTGACAATCCGGCCGTTCCCCCCGGAGGAATTCCCGCGCCATCATTTGATGATCCCAACCTGGATGCAAGTATGACGGCTTATTATGGCAATATGATCAATCTGTTTAACAATACTCCAGACGGTGACTTCATTCCGGGTCTTGATTGTCTGGATCAATATATTTCCACGCTGCAAATTGGTGACTAGAATATTCCGTTTTTTAGAAAGGCCTTCGAGAGTGAAGGCCTTTCTATTTTTAAGATAAAATAGACCACATGCGTCGTATCTTATTGAGAGCCCTCCTGGTCTTCGTGATGGTCTTCCTGGTTTCAGGCCTGTCAGAGCCGTTGACAGCCAGGGCACAAACCAACAGGTTATATTACACAGTACTGGATGGAGACACGCTGGATTCGATCGCCCAGGCGTTTCACACTTCCACCTACCGTATTCGATACATCAATTACCTTTCCGATGCCGATTTTATCTATCCCGGACAAAGTTTGATCCTGCCCGGATTCGATGACGTGCAAGGAGAAGTCACGCGCGTCGCCATGCCCTACGGGCAGTCGCTTAATAATTTTTTTGGTAGTCTGCGCCAATCCTCAGCTTTATTGAACCGGCTTAATTACATCACCAATCCCGATCAAATCTGGGGGGGGCAGTCTCTTTACATCCTCCAAAGCGACACCCCGCAAGTAAAAGAGATCAGGGTCGCCGGCAGCCAAACGGGGCTGGAGCTGGCAGTCAAGCAAGACGCTTTAAAATGGAAACTCGCCGAGTATAACGGTCTTGCCAACCTGCTGGATCTCGTCCCTAATACCGCGCTCTGGCTGCCTGATGCCGCTCAAATGGAGGGAGTTGATTCTCAGACACAGCCCGGCTATTCAATTACTCCCGCTTTCCTATATCAGGGGAAAACAGAAGAATTATTCGCTCCGGCTCCACCTGAAGGCGCATCCTTAAGCGGTGAACTCTCTTTGATGGTCAATGATTCTCTTGGTCAATCCAGCGCTTACACAGCAGCAACTTTCCCTCTGCATTTTTTCCCTACTGAAGACGGACGTATGGTTGCCTTGCAAGGGATCCACCGCTTTACCAAACCAGGACTTGCTGGATACATACTTACTACGACTTACGCAGATGGCACAACATTTTCTCAACAGCAAAGCCTGCTGGTAAAAAACCAGGAATACGGCATGGATGTTCCCCTGGTGGTTGAACCCGATTTTATTGACCCAGTGGTTACTGTATCTGAATGGGAGTTAATAAAAACCGTTGTTCAGGATGCCCCTCCGGAAAAAATGTGGACTTTTGGACTTCAATCTCCAAGCCCAACCCCTGAGATCTGGATCTCTTCTTATGGCCGAGTCAGGTCTTATAACGACAGCGAGTATATTTATTTTCACAGCGGAATTGACTACCCCGGGAACACGAACACGCCCGTTTTTGCAGCAGCGGCAGGCGAAGTGGTCTTTGCTCAGAAGGTGGATGTAAGGGGAGGCGCCACCATCATTTCACACGGCCGGGGTGTTTACACAGGCTACTGGCACCAATCCCAGATCAGCGTCAAGGTTGGCGACCGCGTTGAAGCCGGTCAGACCATCGGCATGGTGGGCGCCGAAGGAAGGGTCACCGGAGCTCACCTTCACCTTGAAGTGATCGTTGGCGGTGTGCAGGTCGATCCCACCGAATGGCTGGAGGGTATGTATTAAGAATCAAGTTGCGATTCCAGCCGTTTGGTTATTGATTTGGTGTTGTAAAAATAGATTGAATAGAAATTATTTAATACCAGTTTATAGTTAATGTTTATATAAGAATATTCGTCCATTAATTGAAAGAGAAACTCTATGCCAAATTCCTCCCTGACATGCATTTATTGCGGCGCAAATAATCCGGCCGGTACCGCACGTTGCAAAGCCTGCGGCGCTCCCATTGAAATTCCCGTGACACCGCCGGTAAGGGTTACCACGGTGAACAACCCTGCCAACAAACCCATTGGTCCAACTGTGCCCCCCCAAAGGGCCGATACGACGCCAGAGCAGATTAGAGACGCACTGGATGCGGCTCCGCTCAACGAACAGTTAAAAGAAGGTCTCAAGGCAGTCGGAATGGGTGCGGCAACTCTGGGAGTGGGCAGTTTTGTCGCGCGCACGGCGGCCGAATCCGCGTCGATCGCTTTTTCGGCATTATTATGTGGGTATTTTGGAGCAAGAGGCGGACACTTCGGCCTGGGAATGCTCGGGGGTGTGGTGATCGGCTTGCTGGTTGGTCTGGTCGTTAAACGTCCTTTGGGCGTTCTATTCTCCGCTCCCATTGGTACGGTCGCCGGAGTGGCTGCCGGGTTCTTCCTGCAGGGGACCCTGCCCGGCTGGCCTTTGCCCGTGTTGTTGGGCATGGCCGGAGGTGGTCTTTTCGCAGTGATCGGGGGCAGGCCTAATGGCAGCAATGTTGTTTCAAAATGGTACGGACGAATCAGGCCCTTTTTGGGCATGGCCGGCGGATTCCTTTTTGCCCTGCTCGGTTACGCCGTGGGCGGTTTGATTCGATAAGGAGAAGCGATATGACAGCTTATAGCCCCTTCTTTAAAATCGAAATCTTTTGTCCCCAGGGAAGCGTGGATGAAATACTTGAAGCGCTTTCCAGCGCCCATGCCGGTGAGATCGGACAGTACGACCATTGCAGCACCATCAGCGAGGTGCAAGGCAGCTACCGTCCCCTTGAGGGGGCCAACCCTGCCGTCGGTGAGGTTGGAAAGGTCTTTATCGGCAGTGAATATAAAATAGAAATAAATTGCCGGGAGGAATTTTTGGTGGAGGCCATCGAGGCCGTACGCGCGGTCCACCCCTTCGAAGAGCCGGTGATCAACGTCATTGCACTGGCCAACCACAGGTACGGTGCCACAAAATAAGCAAACAGCGGACTCGTTCAAGTCCGCTGTTTTTTTGGTTAATGACGATTCAGTTTACGGAGCCGCAGCCGTGGTGATCTCTACAATGTTCGAATAGACTCCGCAGCCTGACCCGGTGTATTTGCAAACACGAACGTAATAATGCGTGGCAGGGGACCCTGTGATGGTGGCGGTGGTATCGGAGGCACCGGCTGACGCCATGGAAGCATTTTCGTATGTCGGTGTGGCTTCAGAGGTGGAATAGAGAAGTTTGAACCCGTTCGTAAATGAGCCCGTCGGGGTCCAGGCGAGGTTCATGTCACCGGGGGTGGCACCGTCGGTCACACTATCGAGCGTGATAGTTGCCGGATCGGCGGCAAAGGTGAAATCGGTCACATTGGAATAAACAGAACAGGAACTGCCGTTGTATTTGCACACCCTGACGTGATAGGTGGCGGAAGGATCCCCGCTGATACTGCCGACCCTCGCGGCGCCGTCACTGACCACAACAACGCTGTCTGAAAGGGTTGGCAGGGCTGTTGTCTTTGAATACAAGATCTTAAATCCATTCGGGAAGTCTCCCGTGGCTGACCAGCTCACCTGAGCCGCGCCTGTGGCCGTATCCGTGATACCGGTGAGGGTGATGGTGGCAGAATCCGGCGTGGCCGTATTTGCGACCGGGAAGGTGAATTCATAGACTGCTGAATACGATGAGCAACCCGCGCTGGTGTAACGGCAGAGACGGTAATAATATTTGGTGTTACTGTTGCCGTCCACGTATGCGGAGCGGGCTTTGTTATCAGAAACGTAAAAGGAGGAATCTGTGCCAAACACGGGCACCGTGTTGGTGGTTGAATAAACGATCTTGTAACCCAGCGAGGTAGGGCTCTTATCCGTCCACTCCATATAGGCTTTACCGCTTTGGCCGCCTTTCATGAGGGTGATCTTCAGGCTTGGGTCATAAGGGATGGAGGTCCCATTGACCAATAATGCAGGAATGGTCTTGGTGATGGTCGGCGTGGGAGTGGGAGGTGCGAAAGCAAAAATGCCCAGGTCGCTGTATACCTCGCACTTCTCGGCCATGTAACCACAAACGCGCACGAAATAGATCGTATCCGGGTTATAAGTGATCACACCGGAACGCGCCGTGGAACTCACTGCCGCGGTGGCGTTGTCTTCAGGATAGGTGGGCTGCTTTTGTACATCCGTCCAGACAATTTTAAAACCGGAAGGAAAATTTCCACTCGCTTCCCAGGTGATCAACGCGACCCCGGGTGATTTTTGTGTGATGTTTTTTATTGCAATGCTGCCGGTAACCGGAGCGCCTGTTTCAGGCTGCCCACCCTCCCCCAAGGGTTCAGGTGTCGAGGAGATCGTTGGGGTGGGTAAACGCAAGATGCCATCCGGGGTCGAGGTGGAATTCATTTGGGTGGCCAGGGCGGATAAGGTTGCCACCTCCATATCAGAGAGGCTGACATCTGCCACCTGGTCTGCGCCTGTTAAATTGAATTCACATCCCGCGGACAGGATCAAGACCAGGATGAGTGCGATCAAAAGGTAACGCTTCCCCATGTTTCCTCCTCGGGCGAATTTTTCACCCATTTCATTATAGCCAAATTCTTACCTACCCAAACAAACAGGTTTGTTATGGGATCTATACGCAACGTAAATCGGTAATTTCTAATAGGATGGGTGCAATTTCCATGCCGTCATGGTCACAATCTCATTTTTTCATCATTTTGAGAAGATCACCTGAGCGGTAGTAACTCGTAATTAAAAGAATCTGCCCCGAATTGTAAAGAATGGTTGATTTTCAAATTTTACGATAATAACAGTAAAGGTTTTACGGATTGCTTACTGGAGTTGTCAGCACAAATAAACCGGAAAAATTCGTGGAAAATGTCACTGTCGTTCTTTCATCCCAATCGACACAATGAATAATTTCGCGCTTTTCTTCCGCTACCCCTGGATGAAGCGACAAGTGTTCGAGCCCCAAACAGCCGGGAATGTTGATCCACCCTGCCCCGCTCTCGTTTTGCTGGTCGTCCCAATAAAAAACCAAGGGCCGGGCAGCCGTCGGGGGAACAGGCGCAACCATGGAAAAATGAGCGGAGCCCAGATCTGACATCTGCGTTTGAGGCGAATCTCCCTCCACCACGACCAGGTTCAATGCGGAAAGAAAGTTGAATCCCTGCGGCAGGGCAGCCGGAAGGCTTGATTCAGGTTCGCTGGCCAAAGAGGCTTTGGCGCCACATAACCCGGCCGGAAGAACTACATGATCACCGCCCTCGAGGGTCAAAACCGTATCTCCGTCACAATTGACTAATGTTAATGAAGAAGCCCCTGTGACCGGCACAAACATGGCAGCCACCAAGCGGTTATCCGTCACGTCACATACATCCCCAAAGCCGTCGTTATCCGCGTCAGCCTGATCGTTGTTGGATCTGAAAACACAGTTATCGAGCGCGTTGTTCACCCCGTCAAAATCGACGTCCTGTTGGCCTGAGGCCTGCACGATCTCAAACGTGGAAGGGATGAACGATAGTTCATAATTCTCAGACAGGTAGAGGCTGCCCTGGGTGACACCATATACACCCGGACTTTCCCCGGGCGACCTGGCGATGGCACCCGAGAACATATCCGTGCCGACGAGATTCCCTTCCAAAATGCGGAAGGTCAGGGGCGGGTCATCCGCTTGACCGAATTCCTTCCTGACCGGATCAGCGGCCACCACCAGCAGTCTTTTATCGATCTTGAACCAGGCACTGATAAAGGTCAGGTTGTAATTAGATCCCGTGGAAAGTGACCCCTGATCTAAAAAATAAAGTCCGGCACTTTCACCTGGTTCGCGCGCAAGGCTGCCGGTAATGGTATCCCCTTTGACCAGGCTTCCTGCACTGATCGAATAGGTCAAGGCAGGGTCCGGAGAACCAAATTCTTTCGTCAAAGCGTCCGCGGTCATGGTGAGCTCTCTGGGGAAGATGGTGACCGGGACCTCCAAGTCCTCCTCTGCCAGATAATTTCCATCTCCGATGAACTTCCAAGCCGAAATTCCTCCCGGCACGTCCTTGAAGGTTTGACCAAATTCCAGCAACTGGCTGAGGTCTTCACCGAAAACCCCGCTAGCCGTGCCGCTTACCCCGTGAGACTGGCCATCGTAAGCGCCGTTGAATCCGACCGTTTGAATGAAAGCGCGGGCTTTTTCAACGGTCAGGGTCGCCGGAATGAAATGGAGGTCGTATCCCGAGGCGGATAAAGTTCCCGGTCCGATCTCATAAACCCCCGTGTTTTCACCTTCTTCTCTTTTAAGGGAGCCAGAAAACGGGATGAACCTGTCAGAGGGTGAATAGGTATAGGTCAGAACTGGATCGTCCTGCCCATAGGTCTTTATCAACGCGTCGGCAGTTACGGTGACGATCGGGTTTTTGACCGAAAAAGTTAATGCGAACGCAGGGCTCAGGCTGCCATTGTCCCGCTCGTCTTCGCTGACATATTCCGCGCGCAGACTCACGTCCCCCGATCTATCGGACTTAATAATCATCCGGCAAACCGATTCACCTTCTTCAGATGGCTCCAGGACGCAACCCTGGGGGAGGACCAACCCTTTTAATGTTGGATCAGCAGTCAGCCGCACCCTTCCCAGCGGATGACCGGTGCTGCCCGCGTTGCGGGCCACGGCAGCTTCACAAATCCAGGTTTTGCCGGTTTCGTCCTCATCTGAAACGCAAGTGAGATTCGTGGTGGTTGGATTGGCGACCACCTCAAACGGGTTGGTGTAATAGGACTGCGTGCCGTTGGTGATCTCACATTGTCCATCAGGATGCGTGGTTAACAAAAACCGGTAATTGCTGCCAACAACTTTATCAGTGAAGATATCTTCAATCAAGACCCGTTCATCCGAGACTTTTCCCTTGATATCCGGCTGCGGGAGGTCAAGGCATTCGCTGGTATAGGTAGTATGCCATTCACAGTCGTTTTCATTAATACATGTTTTCTGCTGGATCTGAAAACGAGTGGAAACCCACTTAAAATCGGGGTTATCTGTATTAACAAGTAATTCGGCATTGAGTACGCCATCGATGGCTACTTTGCCATTCAGCGGTGATTTGTCCTCATTCATGGTGAGACTGATACCCTGTAAGGTTCCTTCATTATTAAAGGAACCGGTCAGGATCACTCGCGATGTCAATCCACGAATACGGTACTCATACGTTCCAAAAACGGGATTATCAAGCCAGAGTTTTACCGTGCAAGCCCAGTCTCCATTTTTGGCGACTAATGTATCGCAGATCAGACTCTCACCAGCAGGATTTTTCACCTCTATGTGAATGAACTCTCCGGGTAAAAACCCCAGCTTGTCTTTCCCTTCACCATGGAAGGTTACCTCTGAAATCGGGCCGGATTGATCTTCATTGTGCTGAAATAGTACCAGTTTAGATTCAGGCAGCGTTGCTTCCGGTGCCGCGTGTGCAGCTCCAAATAAAGAACTACCCAGCAGCAACGCGGAAATACACCCGATCAGCAGGAACCTGTGAATGCGCATCCTCACCCTAATCGTTGTTCAAGATAATAAAAACGAAACCGTCCACAAAGGCCGGTTTCGCTATTTGCTCCCTGAAGCCACGCACAGAAAAATATCTGGCAAGCGACCAAATGAAGGACTTCAGATCTTTGCATCCTTATTACGATGATTCTTAATTATAGCGATTCTCATCAAAAAGACCAGTCTACATCAGTGAGACCGGTCTTCAAGATAGGTCAAAGCATTAGCAGAAATCCAAATACTTGAATCATCCGCAAGCGTTACTTTAATTGAGAAAGTAGTTCCAGAATGCGGCTGTTTTGTTTCGCCACCAGCATGAGCGCCATGAAATTGTACTCGGTGCCCATGACTTCCTGTTTCGACGTTGAGTTGACATTGGCGTTATTATAGACCTCAGCCTTGTAATCCGTTAATAATTGATTGACCACCTCGTCTGAAGTGGAGGTGTATTTTTGCACGCTGGCGATCAAGCGCGCCTGTTGAACCTGGTCCTGGATATTCAAAAAAGTCTGATAACCGGTCATTAAAACCTGCAAAACCAAAAGACAGAGGATCACAAAAAGGACCATGTTTTGCGGTTTCTTGATCTCGATCTTCTTGCGGGGTTCTTTGGTTTTAACAACTTCCGCGGGTTTGGATTCTTTAGCCTTCTTTACCGGCTCTTGAACTGATTTGTCATCTGCAAACATCAACGCTCTCCAATCTGTCTATGCATAGACGTTCCCTTGTTTTGAAGGACGGCCTTGGCGGGCCGTCCTTCATTATTTTACATGAACTTCAACTACAGATTTTTATAAGCTACTTTAGGGCATGGCCACAATCACGGGGACTGTGCTTTGAGGCGCAGAGCCTCCGCCCAGTTGGCCATTTGAGTTGTCACCCCAGCATTCCACGATCCGGTTTGCTCCGACCACCGCGCAGGTATGATTCATACCCACAACCAGATCAGAAACCTGTGAGAGGTTGCTCACCAATACCGCGGAAGAAGCATCCGTTGTTGAGTTATTACCAAGTTCTCCGTGTGCGTTCGAACCCCAGCAGGAAACGGTCTGGTCAGCGTTGATCACGCAGGTATGAGTGGAAGCGGTGCTGACGAAGAAGGCCGGCATCAACCCGGATACCTCTTTTGCCACCATGTCGCTACCCCAGCATTGCACACTGCCTGTACCGTCCAAACTATCCGCGGATTCAACCACTGCACAACCACTGCTGCCCCATTTATCTGCCGAAAGGGCCATCACGTTGGCTTCGGTGGTCAGCATTGTGGATTCGGTATTGCTCCAGGCACCCAGCCCGTTGAGCGTGCCCACCAACAGGGAGCTCTGGCCGGCTGACATCTGATAGACCATTTCGGACATCGTGGATTTCACCGGAGTTGTTTTATCATCCGTCGAACCGTCGTTCAATTGTCCAAGTCCATCTTCACCCCAGCACCAAACTTCCTGATTGGCCAGCAGCGCGCAGGTGTAGTTTTCACCGGAGGTGACCATGGTCGCGCGAGCGGGCAGACCTTCCACCTTTACAGGCAGTAGGGCGTTTTCTGTGGTGCCGTTGCCGATCTGACCCGAGGCGTTGTCACCCCAACACCAGACCTCTCCATCCAGGTCTAACGCACAGTTATGTGCATTCCCTGCGGTCATGGAGACCACACCCTCAAGACCTTGCACGTACATGGGAGGATATTGATCCACCGCATCACCCTGACCGATCTGGCCGGAGGTGTTCAGGCCCCAGCAAACCACCTGACCATCCACGACCGCGCAGGTGTGTCCCAAACCGGCCACAAGGCCACCACCGCCGCCGGTCACAGGGATCAGCAGGCCGCCAACCGCAGGGATCGCCAGGGTAGTGGTGGGCGCAGGTGTAGGTGCTGCAGGAATGGGATAACCCACAGGCATTTCGATGCTGTGCCAGTTGTCTTCATGGGTTACGCCGCCGTAGAACGCAATGGCGTCAAGATCGGTATCCATGCCATCCGTCAGGTCGTAGCTGTTCAGCGCGTCGGTCTGGTCACCACCGTAGATATCATCCACGCCGGCTCCGCCCGCGATCAGATCGCTGCCATCACGTCCTTCAATGGTGTTGACCAGATCGTTGCCTTTCAAGGTATCGGCCTGGTTTGAACCGATCAGGTTGGTGAAGAAGCCTTTCAAGGTGACCCATAAGCCCTTGGTGACCGTTCCACCCATGCCGTCGTCTTCATCCCACTTGGCCACTTCCTGGCGGTCGGTGGTATTACCCATGTCGATCACCACGCCGTGGTCATAGAGGCTGAAGTCGAGTGTATCGGTGCCTTCTGATTCCAGGATCAAGTCGCCGGTCGCGCCTGCCATGAACTGGAAGTAGTTGACCCCGGTCCCACCGGTCGCGTAGGTTTCCTGTCCGATACCATTACCGTTGTTGCCGCCGATAACGATCAGGTCATCATCTGTTCCACCGTCGATGTAATCCTGGCCCTCGCTGGTGTAGATGAGGTCTTCGCCTGAATTTCCAAGCACGACATCATTATTCAATCCACCATCCATGATGTCATCACCGGAGTTGCCGGTCATCAGGTCGTTGCCTTCGTTGCCGTACATCACATCATCTCCGGCACCACCTGACATCACATCATTGCCGATTCCTCCATACATGGTGGCGTTGTCGTCACCATCGCCACCGAACATTAAGTCGTTGCCTTCATTGCCGTACATGGTGTCATTGCCATCCTGACCAAACATCCAGTCATTTCCGGCTCCACCGCTCATGAAATCATCATCCTCACCACCGAACATGACGTCATGGCCATCACCGCCGAACACGGCGTCTTCACCGGCTCCACCAGAGAGGAAGTCATGACCGTCTCCGCCGGCTATGAAGTCGTTACCAGAATCCCCTTCCATCGCATCGTTGCCGTCGCCGCCAAGCATGAAGTCGTTACCGGAATCACCTTCCATCGCATCGTGGCCATCACCGCCAAGCATGAAGTCGTTACCGGAATTGCCTTCCATCAGGTCGTTGCCGTCGCCGCCGAACATGGCGTCTTCACCGGCCCCGCCAGAGAGGAAGTCGTATCCGTCGCCACCAACCATGAAGTCATTTCCGTCATTCCCCAGCATCGCATCAAAGCCGTCTCCGCCAAACATGGCGTCATGGCCGGCACCACCAGTGAGGAAGTCGTGCCCGTCGCCGCCAACCATGAAGTCGTGACCGTCATTGCCTTCCATCAGGTCGTTGCCGTCGCCACCAAGCATGAAGTCGTTGCCGTCAGCGCCGATCATGAAGTCGTTGCCGTCGTTGCCTTCCATCATGTCATTGCCGTCGCCGCCAAACATGGCGTCGTTACCTTCATCGCCGGACATGTCGTCATTGCCGTCGCCGCCGAACATGGCATCGTCACCGGAACCGCCGCTCATGTCGTCGTTGCCGTCGCCACCAAACATGGCATCGTCACCGGAACTGCCGCTCATGTCATCCTTGCCGTCTTCGCCAAGCATGAAGTCGTCTCCGGATCCGCCTTTCATGGCATCGCCACCATCACCACCAGCCATGAAGTCTTCGCCGGAACCGCCGGTCATCGTATCTTTATTGTCGCCGCCGAACATGGCGTCGTCGCCGGAACCACCGCTCATGTCATCCTTGCCGTCGCCGCCAAGCATGAGGTCAGCCCCATCATCGCCGGACATGGCGTCATTGCCGTCGCCGCCGAACATGGCGTCCTTACCAGAACCGCCGCTCATGTCGTCGTTGCCGTCGCCACCAAACATTGCGTCGTCACCATCATCGCCGGACATGCCGTCGTTGCCAGTTCCACCGAGCATCAGGTCGTCGCCGCCGTTGCCTTCCATGGTGTCGTCACCGGCGCCACCGAAGAGGAAATCGCTGCTTCCAGGCAGATATTCCGATCCGTCCTCGGCCTTGTCACCGTAGAGTTCGTCGTCACCCGCGCCGCCAAAGAGGAAGTCGGTGTCTTCGTAGCCATAGAGTTTGTCGTTTCCGTCGTCCAAAATTCCGCCGAAGAGGAAGTCGACCCCGTAGCCACCATCGAGTGTGTCGTCACCAAAACCACCAAAGAGCAGGTCGTTGCCACCGTTGCCAAACATGGTGTCGTTACCCAGACCACCGAACATCAGGTCCGCGCCGGCACCGGCAGCGGCGAATTCCACGCCCTGGTCGCCATACATGGTGTCGTCACCCGTGAGACCCATGAGCAGATCGGCACCCTTGCCGCCGTCCATGTTGTCACCGAGCAGCCCGCCGATGAGCAGGTCGTTGTCATCTCCACCGTGCATGTCGTTCAAAGCCAG
>CAZNAF010000061.1:3251-15978 GCA_964570925.1 uncultured Anaerolinea sp. | reverse complement strand
CCCGCCCCTGGCTGTTGGAGGAAGAAGAACTGACCTTTTCTCCATCCCTGCAAGATTTATTACCCACCCCCAGACCGGAAGGCGCGACCTATTTCACCCCCACCCCTGACGCGCCGCACCCCTTGCCCACCCTGCGCGCTGACAGCCTGACCTATACCATTAAAGCCGGCGACACGATGGCATGGATCGCGAACCGCTACAACCTGCCTTATTCCGCGGTGGCAGGAGCAAACCCCGAAATCACGCCCAGTGCGCTCGAGGTCGGGCAAACGCTCACCCTCCCCGCCCCCCAGGCAGAATCCCCCTACTCCGACTTCAAGATCATCCCGGATAGCGAACTGGTATACGGGCCAGCCAGCGCCACCCTGGATGTGGAGGCTTTCGTCGGCGAGCAGGACGGTTACCTTAACGCTTACTTTGAGGAAGTGGACGGCCAAAGGCTCAGCGGGGCACAGATCTTAAAACGCGTCAGCTATGAGTATTCGGTTAACCCGCGCCTGGTGCTGGCCTTTCTGGAGTATGAGTCCGGCTGGGTGACACGGAAAAACATTGATCCTTCCCTCATCGAATATCCAATGGGGCGCTTCGAGGTCGCCCGCAAGGGTCTTTACAAACAACTGGCCTGGGCGGCTGACCAACTGAATCACGCCTATTATCTATACGAAATCAATGCGCTGCCCTATGTGATCCTGGCCGACAACCGCATGGTCATGTTATCAGAGGTCATTAATCCCGGCACGGCTGCCGTACAATATCTTGCCGGTCTGCTTCACAACGGCACAGGATACATGCAGGCCATCTCGGAAGGCGGCGTCTACGCAACCTATGCATCCTTTTTCGGCATTCCCTTTGACGTGACCGTTGAAAATCTTCAGCCTGCCAACCTTGCTCAGCCGGACCTGCTACTACCCTTTGAGAGCGGCGTGATGTGGTCTTTTACAAGCGGGCCGCACGGCGGATGGGGAAGCGGATCGGCTTGGGCGGCTCTTGATTTTTCGCCTTCCGGTGACGCCTCGGGCTGCTTCCGCTCAGACGCGTGGGTGACGGCTTCCGCTGACGGACTGGTGACGCGCGCCAAAGACGGCGCGGTGGTGCTTGACCTGGATGGTGATGGACTGGAGCAAACCGGTTGGACGCTGCTTTACGCGCACATCGAGACGCGGGACCGAGTCGCGGCAGGTTCTTACGTCAAGGCGGGTGACCGCCTCGGGCACCCTTCCTGTGAAGGAGGCGTTTCCACCGGGACACACTTTCATCTCGCGCGAAGGTATAATGGTGTCTGGATCGCAGCCGACCGTGATCTGCCAATAAACCTGGAAGGCTGGACCTCAGCGGGTGCAGGCGTTGAATATGAAGGAACGCTCACCCGGGAAGGGCAGACGTTAATTGCATGGAGTGGCCTCATTGATGAAAACCAGATCACGCGTTAAGAAAATTCAGACCCTCAGCGTATTGGCGTGCCTGTTGCTGACCACGCTGGCGTGTTCACAGGGTTACGTGAGCCCGGTGCAATTGACTGCCACGGCCAAAGCGGCGGGGATCGTGACCACACCCTTCCCCACCCTGCCCGCAGCCGCCACACCCACCATCGAAATCGAAGTCACGGCCAAACTCTCCGAAACCGCCACGTCGCTGCCCACCTTCACGGACGTGCCCAAGACCAACGTCACGGCCACAGCCACCGCCACGCTCGATCCACGCTCCACAGCAAACCCACCCATCCAATATTACACGCAAAGCGGAGACACGCTGCCATCGATCCTGGGCAGGTTCGGGGTTAATGCCGACCAGATCACCTACAGCGAGAACGTTCCTCCCACCGGCTTGATCAGCCCGGGTATTTTGCTCATCATCCCGAACGTGTTGAGCGACGTATTTGACTCGATCACCGTCATGCCCGACAGCGAGGTGGTTTTTTCGCCCACGGCACTCGATTTTAACGTCACCCAATTCGTGAACCAGGCGGGGGGATATCTTAGCACTTATCAGGAAAGCCTTTCCACGGGAGCGATCTCCGGCGCGGATATCATCAAACGCGTATGCCTTGAAAACTCGATCAATCCGCGCCTATTGCTGGCGCTGCTGGAATTCAAAAGCCACTGGGTTTACGGGATGCCGGCCAACCTGGCTGAGACCGAATACCCGATGGGGCGCATCAAACTTGAGGAGAAAGGGCTTTATCACCAGCTTTCGTGGGCTGTTTCTCAACTCTCCATTGGATACTACGGCTGGCGGGCGGGGACGCTCTCGGTGCTGCCCTTCAACGACGGCACGGTGCTGCGCATCAGCCCCGGATTGAACGCGGGTTCAGCCGCGTTGCAATACCTCTTCGCGCAATGGTACAACGAATCAGAATGGGTGGGCGCACTCTATGGTGAAGAAAGCCTGCCGGCACTGATGGAGCAGATGTTCGGCAGCCCCTTCGTGCGCGCAGCCGAGATCGAGCCGCTCTATTCTCCTGCGTTGAGCCAGCCCAGCCTGGAATTGCCCTTCATGCCCGGACGTGTGTGGGCCATGACAGGCGGGCCGCATTCAGCCTGGGGACCTTACGGCGCCCGGGCGGCGCTCGATTTCGCCCCCCCCTCCTCCAAAGCAGGATGTGTCGAATCGCAGGAATGGGTAACGGCTATGGCGGCGGGTGTGATCGTTCGCTCCGGAAACGGTGCCGTGATCCAGGACCTGGACGGTGACGGCAAGGAAAACACAGGTTGGAATATTTTCTACTTTCACATAGGCACTCAAGACCGGGTAACGGTGGGCACACGCGTGGAAGTCGGCGACAAGATCGGACATCCCTCCTGCGAGGGAGGCGTTTCCACCGGCACGCACGTGCACGTGGCGCGCAAGTATAACGGAGAGTGGATCCTGGCAGACGGGCCGTTATCATTCAATTTGAGCGGTTTCATCGCCCATAACGGCCTTGAAGATTATGAAGGAACCCTTGCGAAAGGTGATATGATTGTCACCCGGGATGAGAACGGCGGAAAAGCCTCGCACATTTCCATCCCAAAGAACTAGCAGCAGTTGTTCAAGGTTTATCGACAGATGAAATTGTTCATCCTTCATACCAAAAAGTTATGGCATGTGCTAGCGGTATTCTTCATCAGCGCGTTTTTGTTAAGTTCCTGCGCACAACCGCAACCGGTCGCACAAATTCCACTTATTCAGCCTACTACAGAATCCAGTGAAAGCACAGACGCAGGCACACCGCTCCCTGGACGGCCTGTCTATGCCCCGGGAACGCTGGTGGATTACACAGCCCAGAGTGGAGACACTCTGCGCGGGCTGGCAGCGCACTTCAACACGACGGTTGAAGAAATATTGTTCGCCAATCCGCTGCTGCCGGCGGAACTCACCACCCTGCAAGCCGGAATGGAATTGAAGATCCCCATTTATTACAAGGCCTTATGGGGGAGCCAGTACCAGATCATGCCGGACGCGTTATTTGTCAACGGCCCCGCACAGAGTGATTTTGACACGGTGGCATTTGTCAACGCGCAACCGGGATGGCTAAAGGATTACACTACGCTGGTCAACGATCAGATGCGCAGCGGCGGTGAGATCATTGATTATATGGCGCAGACCTTTTCGATCAGCCCGAGGTTGCTGCTGGCCATCGCGGAATATCAAGCCGGCGCCCTTTCTCAGCCTTCTCTCAACACGGCACTGCGTGAATACCCGCTGGGGTACGTGGAACGATACCACAAAGGGTTTTACCTGCAGCTGGTCTGGGCAGCCAATCAGTTGAACAACGGGTATTACGGCTGGCGTAACGGCAGCCTTGAAAGTATCACGCGGAGCAATGACACGCTTGAGGTACCTGATCCCTGGCAAAATGCGGCCAGTGTGGGCATCCAGTATTATTTTTCACAAGTGATGAGTTTTGAAGCCTACCTGGCAGCCACACACCAGGACGGCCTTGTTCGAACTTACAGCAACTTGTTCGGCGATCCTTGGTCAACCAACCAGGCGCACATACCGGGCAACCTGAGGCAGGATGACCTGGTGCTGCCCTTTGCCAGCGGCAGGACATGGGCCTTGACCGGTGGTCCGCACGCCGCTTGGGGCGAAGGCGAACCCTTCGCCGCGATGGATTTCGCGCCGCCCACCTCTTTGGGTGGATGCTCGCCAACCTCGGAATTCGTGGTGGCCGTGGCGCCGGGGTTGATCGTCCGTACCGAGAACGCGGTGGCGATGCTTGACCTGGATATGGACGGCGACGAAAGAACCGGATGGGTCATTTTCTACCTCCACCTCGCAGAAAACGACATGGTCAATCCGGGCACGCTGGTTAATACGGGAGACCCGATCGGCCACCCCTCCTGCAACGGCGGTTCGGCAACCGGCACGCACGTGCACATCGCGCGTAAATATAATGGAGAATGGATGAACGCGGACAGCGCGGTACCCTTTGTGATGGAAGGCTGGCTGCCAAAGAACGGCGCACAAGCCTACCAGGGTTCGCTGTCACGCTTCGGACACGTAATCACGGCAAGCGAGAACTCCTCTGGCAATTCAGCCATTACCGCCGGGTTAAAATAAACACCATAAAAAAGGGAAATCCATGAAGAAGCAATCATTTTTTCACAATGGCATCGTCACACTCCTGCTCCTGAGCCTTTTAGCCGGGTGCGCATCCGCAGCGGAGGGCGACGCAACCACCCCGGCTCCTGCGATGCCAGAAACCACCAGCTTGGAAAACACCGTAGAACCAACGAACAGCGTCACGACAGCCTCTGAAACCCAGCAACCTGCCACGCAGGTCCCCGGCGAGGAGGATGAACCACGTACCTGGCTGGACTTGCCCATTGTGCCGGAGGTTTCACCGGCGATGATCGAGGTGTTTGAACGGGGTTTGGCCGACGGACGCGACCCAAATCGTTTTTCAAAGATCGGCGACTGCCAGAATATCACCACCTATTTTCTGGCCATGTTCGACGGCGGCACCTACCGCCTGGGTGATGAATACGCCTACTTGCAGAGTACCATTGACCATTTCGCCGGATCATGGAGCCGAAAGAGCATGGCGGTGAAGGGCGGGCTGAACGTGGCCGCCGCGCAAAATCCCATGTGGACGCAGGCAGTGGAGGACTACACGAAACAGGACCTCTGCAAAGATGGAGAAACCCCGCTGGTGTGTGAATTACGAGATCACAATCCGTCTTTCGTCATCATCAGCATGGAAGAATCGTGGGCGGGCAGTTACGAGATCTACGACAGCAGCCTGCGGCAGATCGTCGATTACGTGCTCTCGCTTAACATCGTGCCGATCCTGGCAACGCGCACAGAATCCCTCTCGCAGGACAGGCAGATCAACGATATCATCGTGAAAGTGGCGGAAGATTATGACCTGCCGTTGTGGAATTTTGGCGCCGCGGTGGCCGACCTGCCGGATGCAGGATTCAGGGAGAACGATAAATTCCATTTGACAGAAGGAAAATCCTTCTTTGATGACCCTGAAATGATGACGAAAGGCTGGCCGTGGCGCAACCTGACCGCGCTGCAGGCACTCGATGCCGTCTCGCGGGCTGTTGGGGCGCAATAATCAGAACAGTTTGAGCGCAAAACAAACCATAAGTGCAGATCCCGGGAATCTTAAAAAAAGATTCCCGGGATTCTTAGTTTTGCAGATTTCGAGAGTGATGAAACCAAGATCATTTAGGTGCAGACCCCGGGTTTCTATAAACCAGATTCCCGGTTTTTTTTGGTATTGCTTTATGCTTCCAGGACGGTGCATTTGGTGGTGACGTTGACACTCTTCTTCAGCATGCCGTTGACGGAACAATACTTGCCTTCACTCAATTCCACGGCGCGCTGTACGGATTCAGGATCCAGGTTGTGGCCGGTGACGACGAATTCAATCGTGATGTCCGTGAAAACCTTGGGATGATCGGTGGCGCGGTCTCCGTGCAGCAGGATCTCGAATTTGGTGACTTCCTGCCTTTTTTTCTGCAGGATGGAGATCACGTCCATGGCGGTGCAGCCGCCCAGACCAACGAGGATCAATTCCATCGGCGCTGCGCCAAAACCGCTTCCACCGTGATCAACCGATGCGTCGAGCGGGATCGCAAATCCCGACTCGGTCATTCCGTTAAACGCCATACCACTTTGCCAGGTTACTTTCGCGTCCATTTCTTCCTCCTCAAGAATAATTAACTTAACGGCCAGGTCGGTAAAACGTCCAGATCGAGAGGATCGGTTTGACCGTTGATGAAATGATAGTACCCGGCGGCCGCGATCATGGCCGCGTTGTCCGTGCACAGCGAGAGGGGCGGAATAAAAACCGGGAATTCCTTTTGAGCCATAAATGCCTCACGCAGGGCACGGTTGGCAGAAACCCCACCGGCCACCACGATGGCTTTCACGCCGTACTCGCGGGCGGCCTTAAGGGTTTTTGAGAAGAGCACGTCCACGGCGCAGGCTTGAAAACTGGCAGCCAGGTCGTTGACGGGCAGCACCTTATTTTCCTCCTGCAATTTACGCACCACGCGCAAAACGGCGGTCTTGATGCCGCTGAAAGAAAAGTTCCAGGTGCCGTCCAATTTAGCGCGCGGAAAATCGAACGCCTGCGGATCCCCCTCGGCAGCGGCCTTCTGCACCGAAGGTCCGCCTGGATAGGGCAAACCGATCAAACGGGCAACCTTGTCGAAGGCTTCACCCGCCGCGTCATCGAGGGTGGCACCCAGACGCTGGTAACACAGGTGGTCGGTGATGAGGTTCAGTTCGGTGTGTCCGCCGGAAACCAACAAAGCCAGCAGGGGGAATTCGGGCGCGTCGGGTGGTTGCGGGAACTCTTCCCCGTAAACCCAGGCAGAATAGATATGCCCTTCGAGGTGATTGACCCCCACCAGGGGCAGGGATGAACCAAAGGCCAAACCCTTGGCCATGTTCATGCCCACAACAAGGGAACCTGCCAGGCCTGGTCCGCGGGTAACGGCGATGGCGTCAATGTTCTCAAGGCTGACGTGAGCACGCTGCAAGGCTTCCTCGACCACAGGAAGCACCGAAAGGATGTGCTGGCGGGAGGCGACCTCAGGGAAGACGCCGCCGTATTGTTTGTGCAGGTCAATCTGCGTGGCAACCACGCTGGAACGCAGGCAGCGGCCGTTCTCGACCACCGCGGCAGCGGTTTCATCACAGGAGGTCTCAATTCCCAACACTCTTACAGTTTGCACGTTCCATCCTTTTACATTCTGTCGATACTTCTATTTTATCGGTAAAATCAAATCATCGGGGAAATCTGCCAGCATTTCGAAGCTGCCGTCGGCTTTGGCTAACCAGGTATCCTCCAGTCGCACGCCTATGCCCTTTTGCGGATCATATAGTCCGGGCTCGAGAGTGAAAACAGCCCCAGGAGCAAGGATGTCGGAATCAGAATGAGTGGTCAGTGAGGCAAAGGGTTTTTCGTGAATGTGCAGCCCCAACCCATGCCCCAGAGAATGGACGTAGCCAGTTTCAGTGAGGGGATTGTTGAGGACGGACTTATGGCCTTTGGATTCGAAGGCTTCGCAGGTCAATTTTTGCAGCTGCCAAAAAGGAAGGTTGAGCTGCAGGGAAGCAACGACGCTTTGATAAACTGATCTTACGGCCTCATAAAGGGCAAGAACATCATCAGGCGCGAAACCAAGACACCAGGTACGGGTGAAATCGTAGAAATATCCGCCTCCCGCTTCACAGGGGAAGAGGTCGAACACGATGGACTGGCCAATACGCAAGGCGTCACTATCGTTACCAGAGGAATGCGGAAAGGCCGCGTCATGTCCCATGGAAAAGATGGTGCCTTCCGGGTTTTCGGCACCATTTTCAGCAAGCAGCAGGTTGATCCGGCTTTTGACCTTGCCGATGGTGATTGGACCGCCCTCAGCATCCACGAGCAGGCCGTCTTTGACACGCTGCGCGCAGAGGAAATCGACCACATTGGCGGCAACACGGGTCGTGACCACGCCCATGCGGCGGATGCGCGTGATCTCGTCATCCTCCTTGGTCATCATGGCGCGCAGAACGATCTCGTCCTGGGCAAAAGCGGCGATCTCGATCGAAGGCAGGCGCTGCTCGAGCCGTGAAAAAACGGCATGAGCAAAACCAATGTCTTTGAGCCCGTAAAGCGCCAACCGGCCGGAAGTAAAACCGTGGTCTGAAAGGATCTTTTCATAACGTGCGGCATAAGCCTCCACCAGGTCACCGCCCTCGGGAGCGATAAAATCGATGAGGGGATATTTGGAATAACTGACGGTCTGCAGACCGCTTTTTTGGGCCTCTTCTCTCTCCATAGGCGGGACAAAGAGGATAGGATCGCACCCACGGATCTTGAGCAGGTCGGCATCCGTAACGTGCAAAAGACCGGTGAACCAGGTCATCACGGGATTATGCTGGGCCGGGCCGGTAATCAGCAGGGCATCCACCCCCTGTTCGTGCATGAATAAATCAATGTCAACCTTCATGGTCTACTCCATTCAGGACCAAGTGTAATACAGAAGGCTGAGGTTTTCCAATTTCTGAAAGGATACCTCCCCGCAGCAAGCAGCGGAGTATCGTTTTCGTTCATCATTCAATCAGAACAATCTCATTTTTTACTTTCAACTCACCCCACCCCCCCTCCAACCGCGGGAAGGAGAGAGGCCTGGGGTGAGGTCATTATTTCAATTCATGCTTTTCGCAGAAATCTGCGGGGAAATGCCATCTCGTGATCCTATTAATGACACAGCAAGAGAGAACCCCTACGAAATAACTATGCGCAAGCCTGTTTATCAGACAAATTTACAAGTCAGGATGATCACAATCCAATCTCTTGAGCACGAATGGCAGTGTAAACGGCAAAATTGATGCGCTTCCAGACCACATCGACTATGGAAAAACCTGCCTCTTTCAACAGGCGCAGGTGCGACCCCAAGTCCAAGGGGGAGTCTTCAATGTGATAGTTGGCGAGGATGCGCTCGATATCCTTCTCCGACAGGTTCTCGTTCCTTAATAGTGAACGCCAGCCGTCTTCGTTTAATTGGGTCAGTACCTCATCCGCGCCGGCCACCACATCGCAGCAGACGAAAATACCACCCGGCTGCAACGCTTTGAAAAGCCGCCCGTACAAGCGGCTGTATTCCGCTTCACCACGGCAGTGATGAATCGCAAAACTGGAAATGACCGCGGCGTATCGCTCAACACCAAAATCAGCCTCAATGAAATCGTCTCTGAGAATCTCGTAGCGGCCGGGGAAATCCGTCAACACATTGGGCACCTCGGAGAGCATGTTCTCTGAGAAATCCATCAAGGCTATTTTTACCTCCGGCAGCGCCTCGAGCACAGTACGGGAAAGGTTGCCCGTGCCGGCTCCGAGATCCAGGATGATGGCATGAGCAGGAAGGCGAGATCGAAGCAACTCAGGGATCATGCCAATCATCTGCCTGAACTCAGGCATCCAGATGAGGTCGCGCTGGCTGTAAGCCGAGGCGGTCTCACGACCAAAGCGGTCGCGGATCTCCTCCCGGCTGAGTTTTTCAACGCGGCCGGCGTGTTCCAGCCCCACGTAGCGCGGCGTGATCTTGGAGGGTTTTTTCATCAAAACCCCTTTTTTATTGTTTTATGTAATAAGAAAGGTAATCTTCTCGCAGCGGAGAGAACACCTGTACCATGACGGACTCTGTGAGGCTTTCGGCGTAATGTTCCGAATTGGGGGGCACGCACCAGCTATCACCGGGATGCACCTCAAAAACCTTCTCTCCCAGCGTGAGGCGCATCGCGCCGGATACGAGGTAACCGGTTTGTTCGTGAGTATGTTGATGGCGGGTGAAGTGAGCACCCTTCTGCATGCGGAATTCAGCCAGAAGCGTCTTCTCCCCGTAGACGAGGGTTTTGACGCGGATGCCGGGCAGGATCTCTTGATAATCTTCTTCATGATGTGAATGAAACATGGGTCAACCTTTCTCCGTGAAACAGGGGGTTAACCTTGCGCGCCCACATTTTTGGGCAGGTAAACCAGGTAATCCTCGCGCAGGGGGGCGAAGACCTCGACCACCACCGTATCTTCCAGGACCTCAACGCGGTGCTGCGCATCCCCGGGTACGCACCAGCTGTCGCCGGGGTTGACTTCGAAAGGCTGATCTTCTACGATCAAACGCATGGCACCCGAGAGCATGGTTCCGGTCTGCTCGTGGGGGTGTTTATGCAGGGGTAATTCAGACCCCTTTTGCAGATGGACCTCGACCATGAGGGTCTTTTCTCCATAAACCAAGGTTTTAATACGAACGCCAGGCAAGGTGGATTGAAAATCTTCAAGGGATGCTTTTGTGAACAATTTTGATCGTCCTTTTAAATTGGTATTTGTCTTTTTCATACATGAACAAAATAGAACTGGGATCCTTACGAGCTCACCGGCTCATTTCATTTCCTGATTGGATCGTATCATGATCAGGAATCGAGTTGTTGGATTCGAGGTCCTTGACTTTGGAGAACCTTTTCCGGTCGCAGCTTTTACGCTGCAAATAGTAAGCTCCGGCCAACGCCAGTACGATGGCCGCGATGGCAAAGAGACTGGCAGGGGCGTATTCCTTTACGTCAATGATCACGACTTTGCGCGCCACCGCGATCAAGGCTACTTCAAGCACGATCTCCACGTGCACAGCGTGGTCGTCCAAATAGGCGCGGATCGTTTCGAGCAGTTCCACCCCGATCAGGATGAGCATGAAAAATCCAAATACATCGAGCAGTTCATTGATATCCAGCAGGTAATTGGGCGAAGAGATAATATCCAGGATGAGGATGCGACCCAGCTGAATGGTGGCCAACAAGATCACGACCAACATCATCAAGATCAGCGCACCCACGATCAAGCGCTCGAAATATTTAAAAAATTTCACGGGTTCTTTCGCCATAAATCCTCTCCCTATTTATCGAATGTGGAGGCAAGTTTAATAATTACACTCCATTCAATTGGCTTGTTGCAGCAGCGCAAAAAGTACTGCCACGATGACAACAAGCACCCCGATCGAAACAGCCAACCAAGTAGCAGCCCGCTGGCGCATCCTACCTCCTTAAACCAGATCAAACCGTTCAGAATGGAAATCACCCATGGACACACCCAACTGGATCAGGGCTTTTTCCACGGCGTTCATCATTGGGCCAGGCCCACAAATGAAGATCTCGACCTTGTTCGGAGCAGGGACCTCCGGCAAGTAACGTTTGAGTATTTGTGCGTTTATAAAGCCTTTATCCCCCTGCCATCCTTCCGGCGGAGCTTCAAGCACGTGCACCACCTTAAGATTCAACCTTTGGGGAAGGGATTCGATCTCCTCCAGGAATGTGGCGGCCTCGAGCGTTTTGTTGGCGTAGATGAGGGTGAGCGGCCTCCGGTCTCCACGGTCCGCCAGGGTGCGCAACATTGACAACATGGGGGTGATGCCGATGCCTCCGGCGATGAAAAGGAATTCCTGTGCACGAGGGTGGCGGTCGACACTAAATGCTCCATAGGGACCATCCACGTAGACAGGTTGACCTTCGGTGAGGTTCTTAATAGTGGCCGTAAAGTCACCCAATTCCTTGATGGTAAAAGAAAGCGTAGTTCTGTCCTCCGCGTTACTGGAAAAAGAGAATGGGTGTTCGTGGTCTTTGAATGGGGATACTCCGGCCGTAAGCCAGGCAAACTGTCCGGGATGGAATTTCAAGCCTGCATGTTGCGCCGGTCGCAGCACGAGGGTCCAGGCGTTGCCGCGTTCGGGGATCACCTTTTCGACGCGATAGGATCTACGCAGCAAGAGCAGTGGTTTGATCACGCGCACCCAGGCCAACAGCCAGATCCAAAACAAACCATAGAGACCCCAAAAGAGTTGTTTCCAGAGTGTGTTCAGGTAATATCCACGCAGCTCGATGTGCACGATGGAGAGGGCAACCGCCGCAATAGCGAAGATGCCGTGCCAGATGCGCCAACGATCATATTCAATGCGCAATTTTTTTCGCCAGAGGGATAAACCGACCAAAGCCAGCAACGCGAGAATTGCCGCCACGCCAAAGCGAGCAGCCCAGGGCGCGGTCACCAGATTGAGCAACCCCAGATGGCTGGGATCAAATATGAAAAGCATCAACGGATGCGCGGCGATCAACAGAAAGGCAACCTGCGAGATCTGGCGGTGAAAAAAGTAGATGATATCACTTCCATAGGGTGCCTTGATGACCTTAAAGCGGGCGGTCAGGACAAATTGAAGCCCCACCATTGAGAAACCGCAGTATCCCAAGCCTACTGAAAGATCCCGCCAAAATTCCCGACCTGCGGGGCGCGGACCGGACAAGAGTATGATCAACGGAGCGAGCGTGATCAAAATATAAACCGCGATCCAGAAAATGCCCTGTAAGATTCGTTTTGTCATCTTTCTTCACCCATCCTAAACAACCCTTTCCATAATATCAAGCACTTTGATCCCTGTCTGGTTCCTTTGTGCCAGCTCCCTCGCCGAGTCGATCAACACCCGGTTATCAGCCCTGCCTTCCAAAACACCCAAACCTTTCTTAGAGCGTCTCATTATTTAACTCCAAATCTACTTTACCATGCCTTTCAACATTTTTTAACCAGACGTATAGGGTTTTTTTCATGGGTAGGGTGATTGGGCAGTACGCATAGTGAATTAAACGACCAAATGGCCGCAGAAGACAAAAATCTACCTATTTCATGCTTTTCAAAAAACCAATTCATGATCTATTTTGAAATTATTTGTTAAGGTAGTTTAATCAATGGTTATTAAGA
>CAZNAF010000061.1:0-3151 GCA_964570925.1 uncultured Anaerolinea sp. | reverse complement strand
AAAATTTTTTACTAAAGGTCTACGGATGTCCGATCGTTACCAGTGTGAATGACGGCTCATGTTTCTTCGGGCGGAACCCATTTGGTTCGTTCACGCCAGCGGATGAGCACTTCAATCGCGATCAGCCCGACGGCAATAAAGGCCGCTTCAGCAAAATTCAGCGCACGGCCAAATTGCAGCCAGAGCAACACGTCGGCATAGACGGCGGCCATGAGGGCTTCCCGGATGAGAACCCCGTCTGTGGCAACCGGCCGGGAAGGAAAGCGACGATGCAGGTAATGCATGAGGGGTAAAAAGGTGCCTGAAACAGCCAGCGTTAATAGAAAGAACATCAACCAGCGCGGGCCGAGGGCGGGCACGGTAAGCAACACCAACAGGAGGAGGCCGATCCAGCCGGTCACACCCAGCAGCAAAGCGGCAGTCAACACCGGTTGAAAAGAAGGCAGTTGTTTGCGGATCTGATCGGACTGGTCTTGCATGGTCAATCCTTTCATAACTGGTTATCGCAACGTGATTATTCCTGCTTGAAAAATACATCAACGTGCTTATAGTTTAATGCATTCCCGTAAAAATCGCCAAATTGAATTCAGACCTCATTTGTGGTAAAATCTTGCGAAACAAAACAGGGCATTTGATTGCCCGCTCATTCAGAGAGGTGGAGGGACCGGCCCAAAGAAACCTCGACAACCACTCGCAAGAGCAGGTGCCAATTCCGGCAGAACACAAGGATGAAACCCTTTTGTTCTGAGAGATGAGAGAGTAGATTTAATATAAACCTCTCTCTTGTGTAAGGAGAGGTTTTTTCTTTAAACCTCGTGAATCTGAAATATCAGGGAGTCAAGATGAAACGAACCTACACCAAACGCGCCTATTTGGATGCCCTACAAAAAAAGGTCATGGTCTTTGACGGGGCGATGGGTACCAACCTGCAGCTCCAAAACCTGACCGCCGATCAATTCGGCGGAGAGAGAACCATGGGCTGCAACGATTACCTGGTCGTTTCCTATCCTCAAGCCGTGGAAAAAGTGCACCGCTCCTTCCTGGAAGCCGGTGTGGACGTGATCGAGACCTGCACCTTCCGAGCCAATCGACTGACCCTGGGGGAATACGGCCTGGGGGACAGGGTGCGCGAGATCAACCTGGCGGCGGCGCGCCTGGCGCGCCAATGCGCCGATGACTTTAGCACCCCCGATCAGCCACGCTTCGTGGCCGGCTCAATCGGCCCATCAGGCAAACTGCCCTCCATGGACGACCCCGAGCTATCAGACATCAGCGTGGACGACCTGCGCGCCCTCTTTTACGAACAGGCCAGCGCCCTTATTGAAGGCGGTGTGGACCTGATCCTGATCGAAACTTCGCAGGACATCCTGGAAGTGAAGACCTGTATTTTGGGAATCTATGAAGCCTTTGAGAAGACGGGTGTCTATCTGCCCATCCAGGCGCAGGTCACGCTGGACACCACCGGCCGTATGCTGCTCGGTACGGATATTTCGGCGGTGCTGGCGATTTTGGAAAAGATGAACATTGACGTGATCGGCCTCAACTGCTCGACCGGGCCTGATTTCATGCGCGAACCGATCCGCTATCTGGGAGAAAATACCTCTCTGCCGGTATCCTGCATCCCCAACGCGGGGCTGCCCCTTAACGTGGACGGCCAGGCCGTGTATCCGCTGGAACCGCAGCCGTTTGCCGATACTCTGAGTGATTTCGTTCAGCACCACGGCGTGAGCGTGGTGGGCGGCTGTTGCGGCACGACGCCCGAACATTTGAAAAGGCTGGTGGAAAAAGTTGCAGGGATCACGCCGCCGGCCAGGACAACCAGGTCACAACCCGTGCTTTCTTCATCCATCCAGGCGCAGCCCATGCTGCAGGAACCACGGCCTTTCTTCATTGCCGAAAGACTGAACACCCAGGGCAGCCGCAACTTTAAAAAAATGGTGTTGGAAAACGATTTTGACAGCATGATCGGCCTGGCACGCCAGCAGATGAAGAGCGGAGGACACGCCCTCGACCTGTGCGTGGCGCTGACCGAACGGTCTGACGAAGCGGAAACGATGTACAAACTGATCAAGAGCCTGGCGCCCATCATACGTCTGCCCTTGGTGATCGATACCACGGAACTCGAGGTGCTGGAAACAGCGCTCAAGAACACCCCCGGCCGCTGCTTGATCAATTCCACACACTTGGAAGGCGGGCGCGAGAAAGCGGACCAGATCTTCGCGCTGGCGCGCAAGTATAACGCGGCTGTGATCGTACTGACCATCGATGAAAAGGGTATGGCCAAGACCGCCGAAAGAAAACTCGAGGTAGCCAAACGTATTTACGATATCGCCGTGAACGAACACGGCTTAAGACCGGAAGACCTGGTCTTTGACGACCTGACCTTCACCCTGGCGACCGGCACGGAAGAATTCGTTGATTCTGCCAAGGAAACCCTTGAAGGCATCAAGCTGATCAAGGAAGCCCTGCCGGGCGTGCTGACCTCGCTGGGGGTCAGTAACGTATCGTTCGGGCTGCAACCCAACGCGCGTGCCATCATCAACAGCGTGATGCTTTATCACGCCGTACAGGCCGGACTGGACATGGCCATCGTCAACCCGGCCACCATCACCCCCTACGCCGAGATCTCGGAGGAGCAGCGCCGCCTGACCGAAGACCTGATCTTCAACCGCGCCGCAGACGCTCTGCCCAGGCTGATCGAATTCTTTGCCGCCAGTGGGCCAGGCGAGACGAAAGCCGACGCCCAACAAGAACAAATCAATCAAATGCAGCCGGATGAACGACTGCAGTACAAGATCATCCACCGCGTGAAGGAAGACGTGGAAAAGGACGTGGATGAACTTATCGCCCTTGCCCAGCCCGGCCAAACCCGTAACGAAAGGGCCGTGGAAATCCTCAACAAGGTGCTGCTGCCGGCCATGAAGGAAGTGGGCGATAAATTCGGCTCGGGAGAGCTGATCCTGCCCTTCGTGCTGCAATCCGCGGAAGTGATGAAGAAGACCGTCTCTTACCTCGAAAATTACCTGGAGCGCCAGGAAGGCGCCAGTAAAGGCACCATGGTGCTGGCCACCGTTTACGGGGACGTGCACGACATCGGCAAGAACCTGGTCAAGACCATCCTTTCCAACAACGGCTACAACGTGGTGGACCT
>CAZNAF010000060.1:0-16457 GCA_964570925.1 uncultured Anaerolinea sp. | reverse complement strand
TTCCATACCGGTGGTGTTGCGGCTGGTGGTGATATTACGACCGGTCTTCCGCGTGTTGAAGAGCTTTTCGAAGCGCGCCGTATGCCTAAAGGTGAAGCCGTGGTGACGGGCATTTCAGGGGTTGCCAGCGTTATTTTTAACGAGCGCTCAAGCGACCAAAGGATGGTCAGGGTTGAGCACAGCGAGATGGTTTCGGATGAATATGAAATTCCAGCTGATTGGAAGATCCATGTTAAAGACGAGACTGAAATTACTGCCGGTGAACTCATCGCTGATTTAAGCGAGGCACAGATCACGGCCCAGCATAACGGTCGTGTGCGTGTTGAAAAACGCAAGGTCATTGTCTCCTATGAACTACGCGAAAGTGAAGAATACGACATTCCGAGCACCTCCCGGTTGATCATCCGCGATGGACAGAAGGTCGAAGCAGGTGAAGCACTCACCGAAGGCTCCATTAATCCTCACACCATTCTGAAGATCAAAGGTCGTGATGCCGCTGAGATGTACCTCCTGACCGAGGTTCAAAAAGTCTACCGCGCTCAAGGTCAGAACATCAATGACAAACACTTTGAGGTCATCATCCGCAAGATGGTGGGCAAAGTGCAAGTTCTCAGGCCAGGTGATTCTCATTATCTGCCGATGGATGTTGTGGATCGCCTTGAGATCAAAGCAACCAATGAAAAGCTGGCAGCTGAAGGGAAACAACCCGCCCGGTACGTGGAGATATTGCTTGGTGTTACCAAGGCGTCGTTGAGCACCGATTCCTTCCTTTCCGCTGCTTCCTTCCAGCACACCATCAAGGTTCTCGCCGGTGCAGCCATTGCCTCCAACGAAGATCCACTGTTCGGCCTCAAAGAGAACGTCATCATCGGCAAGCTCATTCCGGCAGGAACCGGATTCGTCCACGGACGTTTTACCCCGGTGCCTGAAGAATTACCTGAAGTCGTTGAAGAATTGGCTGCGGAAACGCTTGAAACGATCCCACCTGGTGATGTTGTTGATCCCAAATCCGTGGATCAAACCGGTGAACCCGGCGTTCCACTGGCTGAATAGAAAAAATTGATCATAACCAAAAACCCCGATTTTTCTCGGGGTTTTTTTCTTAAGAATCAACGAGATTATTCGGCTTGGGGTAAACTTATGCATAACCCTGCTTGGTCATTGGAGTCTTAATGGAACTTGGATTTGTAAAACGCATAGATATCGATCACGAGATGCAGCAATCTTACATGGATTATGCCATGAGTGTTATTGTCTCTCGTGCATTACCTGACGCCCGGGATGGTTTGAAACCCGTACAAAGACGTCTTCTTTACGCCATGTATGACATGGGCATCCGGTCTGACACGGCCTATAAGAAATCAGCCAGGATCGTGGGTGAGGTGCTGGGTAAATATCACCCCCACGGTGACCAGGCCGTCTATGAAGCGATGGCTCGCATGGCCCAGGATTTTTCGATGCGCTATTCATTGATCGATGGACAGGGCAATTTCGGCAGCGTGGATGGCGATCCCCCTGCCGCCATGCGATACACGGAAGCGCGCATTACCCCCTTTGCGTTGGAACTGCTCAATCAACTTGACCGAAATACTGTTGATTTCGACCGAAATTTCGACGATACGTTGAATGAACCGGGGGTTCTACCGGCTGCGATTCCCAACATGTTGGTCAACGGGGCAACCGGCATTGCAGTCGGTATGGCAACCAGCATCCCACCGCATAACCTGGGTGAGACGGTGGATGCATTGGTTCACCTTTTGGAACACTGGCAAAAACTGGACGAGATCACTGTCGGTGAGATCATGCGGTTTATCCAGGGCCCTGATTTTCCGACTGGCGGCATCATCTTGCAGGAGCACGAGCAAAATGAGCTGCACGCTGCGTACGCTACTGGCAAGGGTAAAATCACCCTGCGCGGACGATTGAATCTGGAAGACATGGCCAGGGGAAAGAGCCGCATCATCATCACGGAGATCCCTTATTTGACCAATAAGACCAACCTCATCGAAAGAATCGCCGAATTGTCTCGTGAGGGTGAATTGGACGGCGTTTCCGACCTCAGGGACGAATCAGACCGGCATGGCATGCGTATTGTCATCGAATTGAACAAAGCCGCGGATGCGGAAAAGACATTGCGGACGCTCTATAAACGCACTCCTTTGCAGATAACCTTTAGCATCAACCTTTTGGCCCTGGTCAAAGGTGAACCAAAATTGTTGTCTTTGAAACAGGCATTGAAGGTCTTCCTCGAACACCGCCTGGATGTGGTGAAAAGGCGAAGTGAATATGACCTGAAAAAAGCCGAGGAACGGATCCATATTCTGGAAGGCCTGCGTATTGCCTTGAAGTATCTCGACGAAGTCATTGCCTTGATCCGCGCAGCCAAAGACGCGGACCAGGCCAGGGATAAGTTGATCAAAAAGTACAAACTGACCCATATACAGGCACAAGCCATATTGGACCTGCCCCTGAAACGCCTGGCCTCCCTGGAAAGAAAAAAGATCGAACAGGAATACAAAGATCTATTGGAATTGGTGAAAGAACTGACCGCCTTGCTAAAATCCGAGGCCAAACGTAGGGGTGCGGTAATTCAGGAACTCAATCTGATCAAGGAGAAATACGCTGATAATCGCAAAACGCAAATCGTGCAGTTGACCCGCGGCAAAGTTGCCGCTGATCTATTGACCGTTCGCGAGGTAACCCCGGTTGAAAAGGTGTGGGTATGTCTTACCCGCGACGGAAAGATTGCCAAGACTACCGAAGCCAACCCGCCCAGACTGGGAGGTCGGGAGGCTCCCTTGGTGGTGATCAAAACAGATTCACATCAAAACCTGTACATCGCGGCAAAAACAGGCAAATGCGCCTGCGTTGCCGTTCAGGCTCTACCGCTTGTGGAAGGGACCGAGAACGGTTTGGCTTTTTCCAGGATCACGTCCTTTCAAGAAGACGAAAAACCTGTTTTGATGTTCTGTCTTTCTTTGGAAGAGAAAGGGGCTGGCTCACAATGTATAACCACGCTGACACGGCAGGGTATGATCAAGCGCTCGCTGGTTACGGAGCTGCCAGGCCCGACCTCTGATCTGTTTACGCTTTGCAAGGTGAATGAAGGAGACGAATTGGGGTGGGGGTTGGTCACAGGTGAGGAACACCACTTGCTTCTCATAACCAGGAACGGCATGTCTATCCGCTTTACAGCGCAGGAGGTCAGGGCCATGGGACTGGTCGCAGCCGGTGTGAACGCTGTTAAACTAAGCGGCGATGACGAGGTTGCCGGGATGGTCGAGGTCATCAAGGGCAGCGAGATCGTGGTGCTTTCTTCAGATGGAAGAGGCTGGCGAGCGCCCGAAGAGGGTTTCCCGCTTCAGGGTCGGTACGGACAAGGAGTGATCACATGCCGTCTTAATGCCGGCAGTCGCGTGGCAGGGTTAACCAGTGGCAAGAAAAACACCCAGATTTCTCTGCATTTTAAGAAAGCCGCGGCAAAGGTTATCCGACTTGACGAAGTGCCGGCATGCAACAGGGCTACTCAAGGGAAACCGGCCCTGGAGGTAAAGGCCGGTGAAGAGATCGAAAGGATCGTGATGGTTCGTACGGGCTAACCGGAGGAAATTTATCGAACCCATCAAGCCTTGGGGTTTAAGGTGAGATCGTAAAATGCGTATAGTGATAAACGATTTTATTGTCCTTGATCCCGATGGTGTCGTTTCCGTCATACACATGACCGCGATACGAATCGCAGGTCCAGGTAAAATGCCGTGTTTCCTTGGTGCCAGATTGGTCTGTCACCCTGAAAGCGCCATTATTAAGGGCGTTGGTCAATAATTGACCGTAAAAACCGCGGATGGCGTCTTTTCCCTGGATCGTTCGTTCCGCCGAAACGTGCACCGCGTCATCAGCGTAGATCTCCAGCGCCTTGTTGTAATTCATGGTGTTCAACATGTCCATAAACTTGTCGAGCACATCGTTTCCGGGGTCTTGGCCCGTGACAGGCCAGGAGTAGTTGATCACTGTGTTCCAAACATCGGGAAGCGGGTTCTTGCAGTCATCCCAGCAATATATGTTTGCCCCGCTGCATCCAAGAGTTTTGGCGCAATCGAGAAAAGCCCTGACCTCGGAAGCTGTTGGCTGCCAGTTGGATTCATAGAAAGCCGGCCCGGTGGGGATCATGGGGCGGTAAGGGCTCATGGCTTTGAATTCTTCAAAGGATTTGGTCAAATCATAAACCGGGTTATGAGCATTCATCCAGTAAACCTGGGGCATGTTGTAATCGCATTTTTCAAGAAACGCTGCATAAGGGAAGTTACGGTGATAAGAAGGCCAGCGGAAAGTACTGAGGGCGATGGGGGTGCTTGGTAGCCCGCTGCGTACGGCAGACATGAAAGCCCTTGCCACGGCCTCACGACCAGACTGGCTGTATTCGATCTCGGCATCCACCACATATCCATCGAGATTATATTTTTGGCATTGTGAAATGGCGATGGCGGCTTCGCCCTGCGGGTTATAGCCGTATACGTAATGCCAGCCCCATACCAAAATTCCCTTGGCTCGCAGCGCGTCCACAACAGGAGGAATGCGGTCGACGCCGGTATTTTTGTCCACATTGTAGGGATACGAACTGTCGGCAATTTTTATCAGAATGTGTGAAAATCCGGCGTTCTTGGCGATCGTCGCGATCGCCGAAGCGTTACCGCCTTCCACCTGCGGAATTTTCCAGATCCATAAGCCTTTGCCTTTAAGAGTCATATTTCCTCCACCCGCTCTGCATAATTATCCTGGTACGAGGTTGCCTTTTAAGCCCAGTTCATCGGCAATCTCACGCATGGCGTGAATGACATTGTCGCAATGCTCCCACAGTGGAACACCAAATTCCTCGGCACCTTTTTCAATTTCCTCACGGTTCGCGCCGGCGGCAAATGCTTTGTCCTTCCATTTCTTTTTTACAGAACTTGCTTCCAGGTCGTAAAGCGATTTGGAAGGTCTGACCAGCGCTACGGCTGTGATCAGTCCGGTGATCTCGTCACAGGCAAAAAGGCCCTTCTGCAACAGCGTCTGTCTGGGATAATCAGGCAGGTCGCTATGACAAAGGATGGCAACAACGATCTCTTCGGGGACGCCCAATTCACGCAAGATCGGCGCACCGTCTCGCGGATGACCTTCATAGGTTGGGTGAATTTCCCAATCAAAATCATGCAAGATTCCAGTGACCGACCATAATTCTTCAGGCTGGTTCAACTTTCTGGCATAAAATCGCATGGCCGCTTCAACCGAGAGCATGTGGTTGATCAGGCCTTGATTTTTAACGTACTTCTTTACAATGGCAAGTGCTTCGTCTCTGCTGGTCATGATTCTTTTTATTCCTCGTTGAAAATAGGTTCCGCTTCACCCATGACGGGCAAGGGGTGTCTGAACCACACATCTACAAGCGCGACCAGGGTCGCCGGCAATTCCCTTGCGTACCAGACCGCCCTGGCTGATTTTCGGTAATATTGAAAATCCGCAACAACGCCGCTCGCGTTTATCCCGATCGCGTTGCAGGTGAACAGAGCGCGGGGAAGATGATAGCGTTGCGTCACAAGCACGGCATCGGTCACGCCAAAAATATGTTTGGCCCGGTAACAGGTATCATAAGTTCGTCTTCCGGCAAAATCAAGCACGATGTCTTCTTCCGGTACGCCTTGCTCCATCGCGAACGCCCGCATTGCCCCCGGCTCGTTGTAATCAATGAAACGATTGTCGCCGCTCATGAGCAGTTTTTCCACTTTACCTGCCTGATACAAATTCACCGCTGATAAAACCCTGTCCTGTAAAACCGGTGAGGGTGTTCCATCCCGCTGCAAACCGGCACCAAAGACGATGGCTACCCTGGATCCTTGTGTCGTTTCGACCGTTTTGATCTTACCCAGCGCAGTAATTTCGGTGATCAAACGGGGCAATCCAAAAAGGACTACCAACAACAAGAAGAACCAAAGAAGTATGTGAAATAGCATTTTAAATAGCTTAAGTATCATTACAAGAATTGTACCAGTTAGGCTTCAGATTGCGAAATTAATATGGCCAGTTCTTTTTTAGTGTTAGATGCGGTAATTCCAATCAGCCGAGGTATATTTCTTCTCAAGCAGTTCATTCGCCATTTCAATTTCTTGAGCGTTTGGATTTGATCTTTGTAATTCAATATCCGTTGTTTGTATAAAAGCTTCCATCATCGCATGAGCGGCTTGATCCCAGGGGATAACCCTGTTTGCGGCTTCCTCTAGCGTCGCGGCATGATCTCTAATATTCTGCATAGCAGATTCACGGGCAGCCTGGGTGGGATAGGATAACACATTCGTGATGCGGGTCAGGCTGCCGTAAAGTGGAAGAGAACCGTGCTGCAATACTCCACCGCCTTTTCTTGCTTGGGCAGATCCGACGAGCTTTTTGTGATTCCACGTCACTTCAAAATTAGATGGTATTTTGAAACAAACCGGATCGCTTTTGTTCAGCAATTCTGGTAATTCATATTTCGCGCACGCAGAGGTCTCCACCCCTAAAATTTCAAGAGCTTTTTTTATCACCTCCGAGATGCGCTGGTAGCTTTCCATGAGAGATCCCGATAATAAACTTTCATCACTCGCTCCGGTGATTGAATAGGTGAGTTCATCCGTGTGAAGGATCGCTTTGCCGCCCGTGGGCCTTCTCACCAGTCCCCAACCGTACTGCTTCAATTTTTCCTGGTCCACATCGCTGGCCGTCTGTGATAATCCCAGGGAAAGTGTGGGTTTATCCCAGGCGTACAACCGCAGAGTTGGCGGACTGAGTTTTTTTCCGGTATGGTAAAGGAGGGATTCATCCAGAGCCATGTTCAAGGGCCCGCTCTGAGGTACATCCAGTATTACCCGCCATTGTGAATAAGGTTTCGTTGTCATTTGTTTTGATTATATCCCAGCTCAATCCTGTGCTTGTGCCTGCCGGTCTGGGTTTCGTTTATTACGAACATTAAAAAATCATTAAAAGCCAGTGCAAAAGGCTTGACTTTCGCATTGAAACTCTATACAATGTAAGAGCTTACAGTAAAGTTGTTACAAGAAAAGGGATTATGCCTGTTTCCAAAGCAACAATTTACCACGTAGCAAAAAAAGCTGGTGTGAGCATTGCCACCGTCTCACGTGTATTAAATTATCCCCTTCGAGTAAAACCTGAAACCCGCACCACGGTCATGGAGGCGATTGACTCTCTTGGGTATGTACCCAAGGCCGAATCCCGGGCCAGGGCCTACATGGAAAACCGTCGTATCGGCGTATTATTGCCCTTCTTTACCGCGCCCTCCTTTGTTCAACGTTTGAGAGGGATCGCCGATGTTTTAAGCCGTAATGAATATGAAATGGTGATCTATCCGGTGAGTTCTCGCAAACAGGAAGAAAGCTATCTTGAAACACTTCCGCTACGAGCCACCCTGGATGGATTGATCATCACCTCTCAAGTTTTTGATCAGACCATCACCCAGCGGTTGCTGAATAATCAATTGGAAGCGGTGTTGATCGAGTTTTATGACCCTAATTTCTCCACCATTGAAATTGACGATGTCGCCGGTGGTTCACTAGCCACGGAATATTTGTTCAAAAAAGGGTACCAACGCATCGCCTTTATCGGTGGTCAGGATAAACCGGAATTCGGCGTGGATCCGATCAGCAAACGCCTGATCGGATATCGACAGGTGATCGCCAGGCATAAACTCGAACTCCCGGATGTGTTCGTTTGTGAATACGCATATGATCCCACCAGTACCCTCAGGAACCTGGTTCAATATGGATTACCAGTAGCCATTTTCGCTGCAACTGACTTGCAGGCCATCTCTTTGATCAAAGCCGCCAGACTGTTGAAATTAAGGGTTCCCCAGGATGTGGCCATCATAGGCTTTGATGACATTGATATGGCAAATTATTTTGGGTTGACAACGGTGCATCAACCCCTGGATGAATCAGGAAAGATCGCCGCGACACTGCTTATTTCTCGCCTTACAGAATCTTCGCAGCCAATACAACATATCCAATTGCCGCTGAAGATTGTTGAAAGGGAAACAGCTTAATGTTACTATATCAAGATAAGGAGGTGATTCGGGAAAATTGACGAACTGGGTTTACTACAATCGTGTTAGCAAGTAATTTAAAAAGGAGAGAATCAAAAATGACTAAGAAGTTAGTGCCCGTTTTCAGTGTTTTGATGGTTTTGGCGCTCGTGCTTGCCGCTTGCGCTACACCAACTGCAGAACCTGTCGTCACTGAAGCTCCCGCAGCAGCTGAAACTGAAGCCCCGGCTGAAGAAATGGTTGAAGCCTTGCCCCAGGGTCAGGAACTGGCTGATGCTTATGCCGGTAAATATGCCGGAACCGTTGTGACCATGGCTGGCCCATTCGTTGACCAGGACCAGGTCATCTTCGAAGAGTCAATTAAACCCTTCGAAGAAGCCACCGGTATCGACATTCAATATGAGGGCTCAAAAGAATTTGAAGCCACCATCAATATTCGTCTTGATGGCGGCGATCGCCCCGATATTGCCGACTTCCCGCAGCCTGGTTTGCTTGCCGTCTCCGCAGCCAAGGGTTATGCAATTGATCCTACAACCGTGATCGATCCTGCCTGGCTCGAAGAGAACTACAGTGATGCCTGGCGCAGCCTCGCCATGATGCCCGGCCCCGATGGCAATGACATGATGGCTGGTATCTGGGCTCGCGCGAATGGTAAATCCTTCGTGTTCTATCCCAAGAAAGCCTTTGACGAAGCCGGTTACGTTGTTCCCACCACCTGGGAAGAAATGATGGCCTTGACCGAACAGATCGCTGCCGATGGTGACACCCCCTGGTGTATCGGTATCGAATCCGGCGCTGCCACCGGCTGGACCATGACTGACTGGATCGAAGACGTCATGCTTCGTGTCACAACCCCCGAGAACTACGATGCCTGGGTTGCCGGTGAATTGAAATTCGATTCCCCCGAAGTTAATGAAGCCCTTGATTACATCGAAGCGATCTGGTTCAACGATGCTTATGTTTACGGTGGCACCAAAGCCATCCCGACCATCAGCTTCGGCGATGCCCCCGCTCCTATGTTCGAGAATCCCCCGAAATGCTGGTTCAACCGCCAGGGTAACTTTGTGACCTCCTTCTTCCCCGAAGAAGCTGTCTCCGGTGTGGATTATGACTTCTTCTATCTGCCTCCGATCAAAGAAGAACTTGGCAAACCCGTACTCGGCGCTGGTGACATCTACGCCATGTACAATGACCGCCCCGAAGTTCGAGCAGTCTTCCAGTACTTCTCAACCGGCGAATCCCTCAAGGGTTGGGTTGAACAGGGTGGCGCGATCTTGACCCACAATGACGCTGACCTTGACTGGTATGCTGATCCCGTGACCCGCGGCGTTGCCGAGACCATCCGCAATGCAACCACCTTCCGCTTTGACGGTTCAGACCTCATGCCCGGTGCTGTTGGTGCTGGTACCTTCTGGAAATACATGACAGACTACGTCAGTGGAACCGCCACTCGCGAAGAGGCTCTGCAAGCGATCGATGCCTCCTGGCCGACTGACTAGGACACCTGAATACCTGGTTTGAAATCTAAAACCAGACGATGTAAAACGATGAAGAGCAAGGTGTGATGAAAATTTCATCTTGCTCTTCTCTCCCATTCAATCAACTAATCTAGGAGGTGCTGATGTTGAGTTCTCAAGACACCCAGGGTTTGACAAACGGTGTTTTGCGATGGATCAAAACCATACCGGGACGCATCATCTCGTCGCTCATCGTTCTGGCAGTCACATTCCTGGCACTCCGTCAGGGATACGTTTTTCTAAGCAGCAATCAAGCTGCAAAGATCGTCCAGGTAATTGTGGCGATCATTTGGGGTGTTGGAGGGATTGCCCTTCTTTTTGTGGTCGCGAATTGGGTGGTCGAACAATTGCCAAAGAATTGGGGCCGTCGTTTGCAGCCCTTCATTTTCGTTGGTCCCGCCGTGGCCATGATGGGATGGTTCCTTGCTTTCCCAGTCGTGCGCACATTTTTTGCCAGCTTCCGCGACGCATTGGGCAGGGATTGGGTCGGTTTGGAGAATTATATCTTCGCCTTTACCGACGTCAGGATGTTGGAAACATTTCGCAACAACCTCCTCTGGCTGGTTTTTGGTACAACCTTCAGTGTAGGCTTGGGATTGCTTATTGCCGTACTTGCCGATCGCACGCGATTGGAAGTCGTTTATAAGTCCATTATCTTTACACCCATGGCAATTTCATTCGTGGGCGCTGGTGTTATCTGGAAATTTATTTATACCTATAAAGGGGAGGGCGTCGGCATTCAAGAGATCGGCCTGCTGAACGCCATCGTGACCTGGCTGGGAGGGACGCCCCAACCCTGGATGAGTCTGGCTCCCTGGAATAATCTGCTTTTGATCGTCATCATGGTATGGCTGCAGACCGGGTATTGTATGGTGATCATTTCCTCCGCCATCAAAGGGGTTCCGGCTGAACTGCTGGAAGCTGCCCGCATTGACGGAGCCACCGAAGTGGAAGCTTTCTTTAAAGTTACCGTTCCTTATATTCAGGGAACTCTGATCACAGTGATCACCACGGTTGTCATCTTTAGCCTAAAAACCTTCGATGTGGTAAGGGTCATGACCGGCGGTAACAACGGAACGAACGTGATCGCGAACGAGTTTTACCTGCAAAGCTTCACTTACAGTCACGCAGGCAGGGCGGCCGCGATCGCGACGGTCCTATTGTTGGCCGTTGCGCCGATCATTATCAACAATCTTCGCCAATTCAACAAGGGAAGGAAGGGATTCTAATGAGCGCCAAAGGGTATAAATCCCAAAAAACCGCTTCCTCCATCCTGGTTAATACCATATTGATCGTTATTTGTCTCTTGTGGACGGTGCCGACCCTGGGGATTTTGTTCACTTCCTTCAGGCAAAGTGAAGATATATTCCGCTCCGGCTGGTGGACGGTGTTTCCGCATAAAGCCAGTGTTGAAACTGGTGAGATTTTGTTGGACGATTCCGTGGATGTGAATGGCCCGATCACCCTGGAAGGGGTGACCGCCACGTTTGAAGAATGGCGGCAGGGGATCACGCTCGAAGACGGCCGCACCTTGCAGTGGTTCGGGAACAAACGAACCCGAAAATTGATCGTCAGTGAACCGCGTTGGGTAGGCTTTCCCACGAATTTGACCCTCCAGAACTACAAGGATGTCATCGGTGGAAAAACCATCACCTTTAAAGATGGTGCTGGGAATACGATCACCCGGCAGGGAAATAATCTGGGTGAAGCCTTCCTCAATTCCCTCGCAGTGTCCATCCCCGGTACGATTATCCCCATCCTCATGGCCGCTTTTGCCGCTTTCGGTTTTTCCTGGCTCAATTTTCCGGGAAGAAATATTCTGTTTACAATAATCGTCGCCTTGTTGGTGGTACCTCTACAATCGGCTCTCGTGCCCATATTGCAGGATTTCGTGAACATGGGATTGAACGGTACTTTTCTGGGAATCTGGCTGGCGCATACAGGGTTTGGTTTGCCGCTTGCAACCTACCTGTTGTTCAATTACATCAGTTCCCTTTCGCGAGAGCTACTTGAAGCCGCATACATAGACGGCGCCTCCAACTTCACGGTTTTCACAAGGATGATCCTTCCCCTTTCGGTACCCTCGTTGGCCTCTTTTGCCATTTTCCAGTTCCTGTGGCTGTGGAACGACTACCTGGTAGCCTTGATCTTCCTGGGCGAGAAGAACCGCGTGGTTACCTTCGCACTAGCCTCCCTGGTGGGTGAAAAAGGTCAGGACTGGCACCTGATGACCTCGGGCGCCTTTGTTTCCATGATCTTGCCGCTTCTGGTCTTTCTCTTGCTGCAAAGGTACTTTGTACGCGGCTTGATGGCCGGTTCGGTAAAAGGATAAGCATTGATTTAGAAAGTAAATAAAAAGGTCAGACTTATTTTCAAGTCTGACTTTTTAATTCGATCACCTATCAAAAGGCGGAGCAATGATCAAGGACCCTTTGTGGTATAAAACGGCTGTTTTTTACGAACTTTACGTGAGGGCTTATAAAGACTCAAATTCCGATGGTTGGGGAGACCTGCGAGGTGTGGCTCAACACCTGGATTACATCAAGCAACTGGGAATTGACGCAATATGGCTGCTTCCTATATCTCCTTCCCCCCTGCGTGACGACGGTTATGACGTGAGTGATTATTGTGGCATTCACCCCCAATACGGCAACCTGGAAGATTTTCGAACTCTTGTCAGAGAAGCGCATCAACGCGACCTGCGTATCGTGGTGGAACTGGTTCCTAACCACACTTCTGATCAACATCCCTGGTTTCAAGCCTCCCGTGATCCCGGCCACCCTGAATTTGAACGTTACAAAGACTATTATGTTTGGAGTGAGACGGACCAAAAATATAAAGCCGCGCGCATCATTTTCACCGATTCTGAAAAATCGAACTGGACTTTTGATCCAATTCGTAAAGCATATTTTTGGCATAGATTCTTTCATCATCAGCCAGACCTGAATTACGACAATCCAGCGGTTCAGGACGCCATGCTGTCTGCTATAAAGTTTTGGATCGATGAAGGAGTGGACGGTATAAGGGTGGACGCGCCCCCTTATCTCATTGAAAGGGAGGGAACCAGCTGCGAAAACCTGCCTGAAACCCATGTCTTCTTAAAAAGACTGCGTGCCTTCGTCGACCAGGTTGGCCCGGGCACCATGCTCCTGTCAGAAGCCAATCAATGGCCTGAAGACGTCATCCATTATTTTGGCGACGGTGATGAAATGCACATGAATTTTCATTTTCCGTTGATGCCGCGCCTGTATATGGCACTAGCCAAAAAAGACCGCGCCCCCATTGAAGAGATCCTGGCGCGAACGCCGCCTTTGCCAGCGGGTTGTCAGTGGGGAACATTTTTACGCTGTCACGACGAACTGACCCTTGAGATGGTCACACCAGAAGAACGCAAGTGGATGTGGGAAACCTATGCCCCTGAACCGCGCATGCGTCTTAATATGGGCATTCGCCGCAGGCTGGCACCGCTTCTTGAGAATGACTTGCGCAAGATCTTGCTCATGAATTCCCTTTTATTTACCATGGGTGGATCCCCCTTCGTGTACTACGGAGACGAATTGGGAATGGGTGATAACATCTGGCTGGAGGACCGCAACGGAGTGCGCACTCCCATGCAATGGAGCGCGGAGAAAAACGCAGGCTTTTCGGACGCCAAACCGGAAGACCTTTACTCTCCGGTGATCGCAGAAGAGCCTTACGGTTTTAAAACCCTTAATGTGTCGGCACAGAGTTCCGACCCGAGATCGTTGCTTAACCAAATGCGCCGCTTGATCGCCGTGCGTAAAGAACATCCCCTATTCGGCTTGGGAGGTTTCACTCAACTTCCTGTGGAAAATAAAACCGTATTTGCCTATTTGCGTAAGCTGGGACAGGAAAGGGTCTTTGTGGTGAATAATTTAAGCGATCAACCTCAGAAAATTATCCTTTCTGAAAAGGATCTTCGCCTGGTTGATCTGCTCACTGGAAAGATTTTTTCCGCGGGAGAGATTCAGCTGACGCCCTATGAATTTTTATGGCTTCACGATAAGAATTGAACTTTTATGCGTGCATGTTGATCTAACAAAAACAGGAGCTCGTCTCTTGTTTTTGTTTTAATTCTAGGGTTATACTTAACATCCTTGAAAACAATTATCTGATCCAGGAGTTGAAAAAAATTCATGCAGGATCCACTTGACCAATTCATCAAAAATACAACACGCGACACCATCGAGATCGTCCTGCCGGACGGCAGGGTCTTTACCGGACCTCGGGCGGCGACGCTTGAAACTCTTTTATCCATGCTGCCCGAATGGGATAACCCTCCGATCATGGGCGCAGTGGTGAATGGTGAATTACGTGAGCTCACTTATCCGGTCTATATGGATGCCCTGGTGCGTTTGGTCACCATGTCTGATGATGACGGGGCGCGTATCTATCGCCGCTCGGTCACATTTCTGCTTGAGGCTGCTTTTGAGGACCTGTTTCCCAAAGCGAACATGACCCTGGATCATTCTGTCTCGGCAGGTGGATATTATTGCCAGGTCAGCTCACAGGAAGAGTTCACCCAAAAAGAACTGGATCTATTAAAAAAACGTATGCACGACCTTGTCGCCGCAAATATTAAATTTACGCGTGAGAAAGTGCCCCTAGAAGAAGCTTCTCAATATTTTCAATCGAAGGACCTGTTGGATAAAGTTCGGTTGTTGAAATATCGCAGAAAAAATTACCTGGTGCTTTACAGCCTGGGAGACCACAAAGATTACCACCATGGCTACATGGTTCCTTCCACCGGATATCTGAAATGGTTCGATCTGCAGCTTCTTGGAGAAGGCTTTGTTTTACGTTTTCCGCGTAGAAATTCACCCAAGATAATCGCGTCGATGCCCAGTTATCCAAAATTGTTGAGTACCTTTCGCCAATATGGCAACTGGCTGCTTCGGTTGGGCATTGAATCCGTAGGCGCATTAAATGAGGCGATTGAGGCAGGCAATATTAAAGAGGTGATCCTTGTTTCAGAAGCTCTGCACGAAATGCAGATCATGGATATCGCTCAATACGTTGCTGAAAGATCGGAGGATTCTCGTATCATCCTGGTTGCCGGACCGTCCTCATCAGGAAAAACAACCCTTTCCAGGCGTTTGTCTGTGCAGTTGTTGGCCAATGGTTTTTCCCCTTTTCCCATTGAAATGGATAATTACTTTGTGGATCGAGAAAAAACCCCCAAGGATCGTAACGGGAAATACGATTTTGAATCCCTCGGCGCGATGGACACCAACCTTTTGGCTGGCGATCTAAAACGACTCATCGCGGGAGAGGAGGTGCAGCTGCCAAAGTATGATTTTATAGAGGGTTTGCGCAAGCCAGGTGAGGTGGTAAAGTTGCGTAAAGACCAAATGATCATCCTGGAGGGCATCCACGGCCTGAACCCCGGACTCCTGCCCAATATTGATCCTAATTCAACCATAAAGATCTACGCTTCCTGCCTGACCCAATTGAACCTGGATCGTTATAACCGAATCTCCACAACCGATACACGATTAATGCGCAGGATCGTGAGGGATTCACGCGAACGGGGTTACTCAGCCCAGCAGACCATAAAAAACTGGGATTCGGTACAGCACGGCGAGAAGGAATACATTTTCCCCTTCCAGGAAAACGGCAACAGGCTGTTTAACTCCGCCCTGGTGTATGAGCTCTCGGCGTTGAAACCGCTCGTGGAACCGCTTTTACGGCAGGTGAATTTTGGGACGCCGGAATACGTTGAAGCGAAACGCTTGCTCGCTTTTCTTGAATGGTTCCTTCCCATCGATACAAAATTGATCCCCGATAACTCGATTCTTCTTGAGTTTCTCGGGGGATCAATCTTCACTGACTTTAAGATCTGGTCAAACAAGAATTCTTCAGGAATTTCGTAGTCGATTCTTTATGACTTTTGCCAGCCTGGCAATCCCTTCATTGATCAGGTCCGGGTGGGTACAGGAAAAATTGAGCCTCATGGTGTGTTCACCGCCACCGCAGGCATAAAAGTTTTCTCCGGGAACGTAAGCGACTTTCTCGTTTACCGCGTCTTTGAACATATCCAATGTATTGATCTGGTCCGGAAGATTCATCCACAAGAACAGTCCGCCTTGCGGATTGGTCCAGGTGACCCCGTTGGGCATGTTTTCTTCGAGGGACTCGATCATCATGTTGCGCCTCTCGCGGTACACATCCTGGATCAGTTTCACGTGCCGGTCAAGGTAGCCGTGCTGGCCCACTTCGTGGGCGACGATCTGGTTGAATGTGGACGTGTGAAGGTCGGCTCCCTGTTTGGCGAGTACCAGTTTTTCGATGACATCTGTGGGCGCGATCACCCAGGCAAGACGAATGCCCGGCGCGAGGATCTTTGAGAATGTGCTCAAATAGATCACGTTCCCCGTGTAGGCGTGGGTTTTATCCCTCATTTGAGAGTCCAGCTGCTCTACCGCGGGAAGGTGTTCACCTTCATAGCGTAATTGACCATAAGGGTCATCTTCGATAATGGGAACGCCGTACTGGTCGGCCAGTTTAATGAGTTGTTTTCTTCTCTCCAGGGTTAAGGTCACACCTGTTGGATTTTGAAAATTAGGTAATACATAAATGAATTTGGGTCCCTTGCGCAGCGCTTCTTCAAGCACCCGGGTGTCCATGCCTTCGTCATCCAGTGCCACGGGGATATAATCCGCCCCGTATGCGTTCCAGGCTTGAATGGCACCCAAATAGGTGGGGTTTTCGACCAAAATACGGTCTCCGTGATTAATAAATATCTTTCCCAGCAGGTCAAGTGCCTGTTGAGAACCAGATGTGATCAAAATGTTATCGACGCTGACCCCGATACCCAGTCGATTGGTATAACGCGCGATCATCTCTCGCAAGGG
>CAZNAF010000059.1:0-16609 GCA_964570925.1 uncultured Anaerolinea sp. | reverse complement strand
TTGCCGGATTGGCGCTCAGCGCTTGCGCTCCTGCTGCCACTCCAGTTGCAGAGGTTGCTGAAGAAGCGGCCGCCCCTGCTGAAGTTGTTGAAGAAGAAGCCGCACCCGAAGCCCTTCCTGAAGGATCTGTTTTGATCAACGGCGCCGGTGCCACCTTCCCGCTTCCTGTCTATTCAGAATGGACTTTCGCTTATCAGTACGTTGATCCCGCGGTGGTCATTAACTACCAGGGTATCGGCTCCGGTGGTGGAAAAAAAGGCATCATTGACAATACCATCGATTTTGCCGGTTCAGATTCAAACCTGAAGGACGAAGAATACGAATCAGGTAAGGACCTGCAAATGTACCCCATGCTTGCTGGCGCTGTTGCAGTTATTTATAACGTCAGCTGGGCCAAAGAATTTCCGGAAGGCGTAAAAGATACAACGCTTGTGCTTGATCGCCAAACTCTGGTGGATATCTATAACGCCAAGATCACCAAATGGAACGATGCAGCCATTGTGGCTTTGAATCCTGACATGGCTGAATATCTTCCCGATGCCCCCATCACCGTGGTCCATCGCTCCGATGGTTCCGGTACGACAGAGATCTTCACCAAAGCATTGACCGCCTTCAGCCCGGATTGGACAGCCGGTGGTGCATCCTCCGTTGAATGGCCTGTGGATCTGGCCGGTAACGGCATCGGCGGTAAAGGCAATCAGGGCGTCGCCGCCGCAGTGCTCAATACACCCAACAGCATTGGCTACGTTGAACTTTCCTACGCGCTTTCAAATGGTATGAAATTCTTTGACCTGATCAACAAGGCCGGTAACAAGGTCACCGCCAACGCTGATAGTGTTGCCTCCGCCATGTCTGATTTTGCTGGAGCTTTCTCCGATAAATTGACCGCCACCATCGTGGATGGCGAAGGCGCCAACAGCTATCCCATTGTTGGCTACACCTACATCATCCTGCACACCACCAGCATGACCGATTGTGTCAAAGCCGAAAAGTTACTCGGTTTCCTCCAATGGGCTCTGACAGATGACGGTGCGGGTGAATTGGCCGGAAAACTTGGTTATTCAGTACTCCCTGAAACTGTTCGTGACCAGGTACTAGCGAAATACGCCGAAGTTACCTGCGACGGCGCCCCTGTCATGAAGTAAGAAAAACTGAAAATTACTAACTTCTGCTTCCTGAGGTATCCGAACCTGGATACCTCAGGAAAAACCATCATAAGACTGGACGATAATGAAAAATCAAAGGAAACCCTCACCGAAGATTTTAAGGTTTTTCCAACACGGTGACGCGCCCTGGAATGGATTGTTGATCCTGGTTTCGATTGCTGTCATCTTGTTAATGCTTTCCATCGGCTGGATGCTTTGGGATCGATCGGGTGAAGCAAGAGCTGCCTTTGGTTTGGATTTTCTGAAACCTACTTTACAGGCTTCCTGGAATCCGGTTTCTGAAAAATTTCAAGCCTGGCCTTTTATCTATGGCACATTATTAACATCACTCGTTGCAATCATCCTTGCTGTGCCGATCAGCGTCGGCATTGCAATTTTTTTGGCTGAACTCTGCCCGGGCTGGTTAAAAACGCCTCTGAATTGGCTCATCGAATTACTCGCCGCCATTCCAAGCGTGATTTACGGGTTATGGGGCATCTTTGTCTTTTTACCGCAAGTGGTGACACCCATCGGCAATGCCCTTGCCAATACGATCGGGAAAATACCCTTTTTGGGAGCTCTTTTTGCGGGGCCGATTCCGGCCAGCGGTGCCTCACGGTTGGCCGCTGCAGTCATCCTCACGGTTATGATCATTCCAACCATAGCGGCAGTGAGCCGCGATGTGTTGCAGGCCATCCCAAATGCGCAGCGTGAAGCGGCCTTGGCGTTGGGCGCCACCCGATGGGAAACCATCTGGCAGGTACTCCTTCCTTACGGAATTTCGGGGATCCTTGGCGCGGTGATCTTGGGTTTGGGTCGTGCGCTGGGGGAGACGATGGCGGTCACCATGGTCATCGGCAACAGTATTGAAGGGAGTTTCTCGCTTCTGAGACCCGGATACACCATGTCATCCATCATCGCAAATGAATTTGCTGAAACAGTGAGTCAGCTTCATTCCGAATCATTGATCGAAATAGGGTTGATCTTGTTCCTCCTAACCCTGGTGCTCAATCTACTGGCAAGGTTCTTGGTTTGGCGGGTGGCACGCAAAACGCCACAGGACGCTCGCTCATGAACAGATTAAACGAATTCATCAGTCAGCAGGGTGCGGTTCGAAAGCGAAAACGTAAAATTGTAAATTCCGTGATGCTTTCCTTAACAGGTGTGCTCACGTTATTGGCCTTGGTCCCATTATTCTGGATCATTGGATACGTGGTCATCCGCGGCGGTAAGTCGATCACTCCCGAGTTCTTCCTCAACCTGCCGAAACCCTTGGGCATGGGAGGGGGAGGAGTATTGCATGCCATTGAAGGTACACTGATCGTGTCCTTACTAGCGGCTTTGTTTGCCATTCCTCCAGGTGTGCTGGCAGCTTTTTATGCGGCCCGGCACCCAAACACACCTCTCGGTATTGCCCTGCGTTTTGGCACTGATGTGCTCGCGGGGGTTCCTTCCATTGTCATCGGCCTGTTCGGCTATGCCGTGGTGGTAAAACCCCAGGGGCATTATTCCGCCCTGGCAGGGGGTGTTGCCCTCTCCATCCTGATGCTGCCCACAATCATCCGTACCACCGAGGAAATGCTCAAGTTGGTCCCGGCCAATCTTCGAGAAGGCTCCCTGGCTTTGGGAGCGCCGGAATGGAAGACCTCGTTGAATGTCCTTTTTCCGGCCGCTTTGAACGGCATTATTACGGGCTTCCTCCTGGCTATCGCCCGCGCTGCCGGTGAGACGGCGCCGCTATTGTTTACTGCGCTTGGCAACGAACGATTTGACCTTGTTGCCGTTGTAAGGGGTGGGATCGCGGGAAAGCAATCATTCTTTACCATCCTTGGCAGGATTTTTGACCAGCCAATCGATTCTTTACCATTGACGCTGTGGAAATATGCCCAGCAGCCGTATCCAGAGCGGGTAGAACAAGCCTGGGGAGTGGCACTGGTCTTGATGATCCTGGTGTTGACCACTAACATCATCGCCAGAGTTTGGATACAAATTCGCACCAAAAAATTACGAGGCTAATATGACAATAACCTATCTTTCCAGAGAGACCATGTCACAAGACGACCAGGATCATCCGGTGATGGTCAAGGTGGAAAACCTGAGTGTTTTTTATGGTAAATTCCAGGCGCTGTCTGATATAAACATGGAAATTCAGGCACGCAAGATCACAGCCATCATTGGTCCTTCTGGCTGTGGAAAATCCACTTTACTGCGGTCATTTAACCGCATGAACGACCTTACTCCGCATGCACGGGTGGACGGAAAAATTTTTCTGGATGGTTTCGATGTATATGACCGGGATGTCGATATCGTGGATGTTCGCCGCAGGATTGGAATGGTGTTTCAGCGGCCGAATCCTTTTCCCAAGAGCATTTATGACAACGTCAGTTACGGACCAAGATTGTATGGCATTCAAAAAAGGTCTGACCTGGATGATATTGTTGAAAACAGCTTACGCCAGGCGGCCTTGTGGGATGAGGTAAAGGATAAATTGGGGGTTTCCGGTTTATCACTGTCGGGAGGACAGCAGCAGCGTTTGTGCATCGCCAGGGCACTGGCTGTGCAACCTGAGGTGATCCTCATGGATGAGCCGGCTTCAGCGCTGGACCCCATTTCTACCTTAAGGATCGAGGAATTGATGCATGACCTTGTAAAGGATTATACGATTATAATAGTCACACATAACATGCAGCAGGCCGCGCGAGTATCCGATTTTACCGCCATGATGATGATCGATGACAGCCGGTCCGGGCGGATGATCGAATATGACGCAACGCATACGATTTTCACCAATCCAAGAGATAAACGAACCGAGGAATATGTCACCGGCAGGTTTGGGTAATTTATACAGGAGAGAAACATGAAAAGTGTTCGGTCGACCTTTGAGACGGATATTCAACAACTGAAAGATGAGTTGTTAACCCTTGGCAGTATCGTAGAGCAGCAGATCCTGAACGCAGTGGTCGCGCTTGAAAAACGCGATCTTGAAGGGTCAAAAATAATTAAAGAAACAGATGTAAAAGTCAATGCTCGTCGTTACGCGATTGAACAGAAGGTGTTGATCACGATCGCCACACAGCAGCCCATGGCCCATGACTTGCGCCTGCTCGCCTCCATTTTGGAAATCGCGGGCGAATTGGAGCGTATGGGAGATTACGCGAAGGGCATTGCTACGATCAACCTTCGCATGGGGGAAGAAAAATTGCTCAAACCTTTTGCCAAAATCCCTGCCATGGCAGAAAAAGCCGTCAGCATGCTGCACCGTGCCTTAACGGCCTTCATAAACGAAGACATCGATGAAGCCAGGAAGATCCCCCTGGACGACAATGAAGTGGATGGTTACTACGAAAGCATTTATCACGACCTGATGAACTTGATCATTGAAGACAACACCACCATGCAGAAAACGAACTGGCTGATCTGGACCGCCCACAACCTTGAGCGTGTCGCGGACCGTGTCACCAACATTTGTGAACGCACCATTTTCACTGCCACGGGCGAATTGCGCGAGATCAGATCTTCAGAACAATAGATTTTTCCTTCTAATAAAAAAAAATGACAGGCGCTTTGGCTTGTCATTTTTTTGATTAATTCCATTGATGGTTGACTCTAGCATGGCCAAAGTAGTCTGGTTATTCGTTATTTGGCTGGCAGATCGGACAAAGATAGGAACTGGTGGATCCGGTTTTGATTTTTTGGATCGTGGTCCCACACCTGGGACAAGGCTGATTCTCGTGGTAGCCAACCAGGATATCTTCCATGAGGAAACCGCCTTTTTCTCCATACAGGGTCATTTCATAAAAAGCGCCGCCTTTTTCCAGGCTGGGCAACAAACCGTCCTGGATGGACTGGAAAAGCTTGTCAATTTGCGAGTCATCCAGCTTGTTGATGTCCAGGTCAGGGTGCAACCCAGCCAGGAACAAGATGTCATGAATATAGGCGTTGCCAATACCGGAAATCTTGCTCTGATCGAGCAAAAATTTTTTAAGCTTGCCCTTCTGTGATTTGATCAGTAACGCGAACTCTTCCTTTTTTATTTCCAAAATATCAGGGCCGAGTTTCGAGAGCATGGCATGGCTGCCCAATTCATTTTCTTCGCAAAAATGGACGTATCCAAACCACCAAAAATTGATCGCCAGACAGGATCGATCTGAAAATTCCAGAAGGAGGCGATATTTCTCCGGCAGTTGATTCTGCTCAACGAGGAGGATCTCACCGCCCATTCCCAGGTTGATCAGGATCCAGCCTCGATCGGTGTGGGTTTTGATCCATTTGCCGTGCTGCGAGACCCTGTCGATCTCGGCATGAAAAACAGCGTTTGAAAACTCCTCAGGGGTCATATTCAGGCATTTTGGCTGAATGACTTTAACTGCTATGATCGTTTTTCCCTTCAAAGCGCTATCCATTTCACGCGCTCGTGACTTGATTTCGGGTACTTCCGGCATGATCACCTTCCTAAAGCAATAGTACAAATATTCTATCACGATTTTTGAATTAAATTCTCAAACCGGGCAATTTACTTGCCTGAATTCAAGGAAATGTTCTATAATTGAATCACTATACTCGTTCCGGAAGGAGGAAACACAATGGCAAGTGTAACTTATGATCACGTAGTCAAGAAATTTGGAGATTTCACAGCTTTATCAGATTTGGACATCAAAATTGAGGACAAGGAATTCCTGGTCCTGGTTGGACCCTCGGGATGCGGGAAGACCACGGCATTAAGATGCCTGGCCGGACTTGAAGAAGTCTCATCCGGGAACATTTTGATTGGCGACCGCGTGGTCAATGACGTCGCGCCGAAAGACCGCGACATTGCCATGGTGTTCCAGTCCTACGCCCTCTATCCGCACTATACCGTTTTTGATAACATGGCCTTTGGTTTGAAGCTGCGTCGTGTACCAAAAGCGGAGATCCAACGCCGCGTGCAGGCTTCAGCCGAGATCCTGGGTATCGAAGGACTTCTGAAACGACGTCCGCGTGAACTTTCAGGCGGACAGCGCCAGCGTGTTGCCCTCGGTCGCGCCATCGTTCGTGAACCCAAGGTCTTCCTCCTGGATGAACCTCTTTCGAACTTGGATGCGAAATTACGCGTGCAAACCCGCGCCGAGATCTCAAAACTTCATCACAACCTTGGAACGACCTTTGTGTATGTAACCCACGACCAGACAGAGGCGATGACCATGGCCAGTCGGATCGCGGTCATGAACAAAGGCATCCTGCAGCAGCTTGATACCCCCAAGAACCTCTACGATAAACCCAATAACCTGTTCGTGGCCGGTTTCATCGGCACCCCCGCGATGAACTTCTTCAATGTCAAACTGGTGAAGGATGGTTCTGACCTGTATGTGGACAACGGTGAGATCAAGGTCAAGATTCCAAAATCCAAAGCAGAAACTCTGCAGAAGCTGGTTGGCAAGGAGATCATCATGGGCATCCGCCCGGATGATATTCACAACCCCGACTTCGCGCCAGCCAACATCCATGGTGAAAAGGTTGAGGCAAAAATTGAGGTCACCGAGTTGATGGGGAACGAGATCCTTATTTACTGCAACCTTTCCAAGGGTGGCAACTTTGTGGCCCGCGTTGATCCGCGCTCTCAATATTCATTTGGCGACAAAGCGCAATTGCTCTTTAATATGGATAACAGTCATTTCTTTGATCCCTCCGTGAACACGGAAAATCCTGTGGCTGTTCGCTAGTTCAATCTCAGATAATCAGGCCTTGTAGCGCAAGAGCAGTCTTGCGCTACATTAATAAATCGAGTGGAACAAGGAGTGACCATGTATAAAATTGTGCTGTTAAGGCATGGAGAAAGTGAATGGAACAAGGAAAATCGCTTCACCGGTTGGACCGACGTGGACCTTTCGGATAAGGGTGTCAACGAAGCGATGGCCGGCGGCAAGTTGATGAAAGAGGCAGGCTTCAAGTTTGATCTCGCCTATACCTCGGTATTAAAACGTGCCATCAGAACCCTGTGGCTGGCTTTGGACGAGATGGACCTGCTGTGGATCCCCGTCTATAAAACCTGGCGTTTGAACGAACGGCATTACGGCGCGCTGCAGGGATTGAACAAGGCCGAAACGGCTCAAAAATACGGCGACGAGCAGGTGCACATTTGGCGGCGAAGTTACGACATTCAACCGCCAGCTCTGACTGCCGAGGACGAACGTTTCCCCGGCAAGGATCCTCGCTATGCCGACCTTAAAAAGGATGAAATGCCTTTTACCGAATGTCTGAAAGACACTGTTGCTCGCTTCTTACCCTTCTGGCATGAAACAGTCGTCCCGACCATTAGATCGGGAAAGCAGATCATCATCGCCGCGCACGGTAACAGCCTTCGCGCCCTGGTGAAATATCTGGACGACATTCCCGAAAGCGAGATCGTGGAATTGAATATCCCCACGGGCATCCCCCTGGTCTATGAACTGGATGCCGATCTGAAACCGATCAAGCATTATTATCTGGGGGATCCTGAAGAAGCGAAACGCAAAGCCGAAGCGGTTGCCAATCAGGCGAAGAACAAGTAGATTGAATTGGTTAATCGAACAGGCAGGAGGAAAAACCTGCCTGTTCTTTTATTGGTGTTTTTGCGCCAGCCTTCCGCCCAGGAAGGTGCACACAATGGCCCCCACCAGCGTGAAGATCCCCATGAACGTGAACGCGTCAGACCACAGCTTTTCGGGGAATAACCGGATCAGCGTGTCATTTGTATAAAAAAGCCAGGTGTCGCCGGTAAAAAAGAGGTGGTGAAAGCCGACGAATAATGCATCGAAATCAAGGAACACGCCCAGCAGGATCAATCCGATCAAACCCAGGGTCAACCATCCCCCGGTTGAAACCGCCCGCCAAAACTGGTTTTGCCAGCCTGTCCGCCAGGCCAGGATCCAGGCGATGGCGATAAAGGCCAGCAAAAAGAGCCAAATCTTGATCATTAACTGCACAAGGTTTTTGACATCCACCATGTGGCTCAGTTCTCGTTCATTATAGATAGGCTGACCATCATCAAACTTCAGATCGGCCAGGAACTCGGGGCCTGAGCGGTTGGTCAGGTATTCGAGGGAGGGAATTCCCCATTGCAGGCGCTCCGCTTTGCTAAAGCCGTATTCATCCGGTGGAAACGAGTTCAGATTGTATTCATATTCCAAAAAGAACGGATTGAGCAGGATCCTGATGGAGGTCATGATCACGAGCAACGGGATGGTCAGTGTGATCAGGATCGTAAAATAGCCGATATTTTTTTTCATTTTAAAGTCTCCAATTCACCGGCAAAGATAAAATTCATCACCATCGAATTGGTGATCCTTTCCACGGGCGCCAGGTCATCCGTGAAGATCACGCCTTCCTGTACTTCCGGGTTCAACCCGTCATAAGTCGCCGCCATCACTTCCAGGATCAAGGAAGGGGTGGACGTGTTTCCATAGAGCTGCAGGTAATTGTTGAGGAAGTTATCCAGCGTGGTGGGTTTTTTGGTGGCAAAGAGGATCGAGTTAAAAGAATCCGACAGGTCGGTGACATACAGGCTGGGAAAGACCGTTTGAATGGTCGTATAAAGCGAATTGATCAGGCGGCGGTCATTTGGGCTTCTACCGATATTGATCACCAAGACGCCGTCCTCTTTCAGATGGTCATGGATGACTTGAAAAAATTCCTGGGTGGTCATGTGCCAGGGGATGTAAGGCGGCCGGTAGGCATCCACGCTGATGACATCGTATTGCTTGGCGCTCTTTGTGATCGCCCAGCGACCGTCCTGAACGATGACATTCAGATTGGGCTCGTTCATGTCGAAGTATTTCTGTCCCACTTCCACGATCTTCGGGTCGATCTCGATCCCGTCGATCTCCACGTTCGGAAAGACCGCCGCAGCTTCACGTGCTGTCGTCCCGGCTGCCAGACCGATGATGGCCATGTCCGTGATCTCATCGGGAGCCACGGGAGAGGAATTAAAAAAGGGAGCGGCGATGACCTGCTCCCAGGGACCGTTGAAGTTCATTTGATCTTCTTTATAGACCGAGTGGAAACCCTGGCCTTCATTCAGCCGTAGTAGGGTGTATCCGTCTTGTTCAATCACCTGGATGTAGTTGTAAGCGGATTCGGTCTCATAGACCAGACCTTCTGATCTCTTATCCGTGCCGTTTGTGCCAAGCAGTAAAAGTCCCACGATTACCACGGGCATCCATATATATGGCAAAACCTTGCGAAATCCTCCGGTGAGGAAGAGTCCGAGTAGCGCGGTGATCATCAGCAGTGTGGACAGAACGAGGAAGGTCCGATAGGTACCAATGGCCGGCACGAGGATCAACCCGGGCAGAAATGTGCCTAAAAATGACCCCAGGGTTGAGATCGCGTAAATTCGTCCGGAGGTTTTTCCAGCCTGATTTGGATCCGAAATGGCCAGTCGGATGGCAAACGGTGAAGCCGTACCGATCAGCGTGACCGGAATGATGAACAGCACCATGACAACGCTGAACGAGCCGATCAGCACTCCCATTTCCAGGTGGTCAAAGGCATCGGCAGCCAGACGTAAAATGGGGCGGGAGGCGATGGGAATGAGCCCGACGGCCAGCGAAGCCCAGGACAGGATCTTGTAAAGGGTCTCGTGCTTGGGGGACCGATCAGCCCACGTTCCGCCGATAAAATAACCGGCAGTCAGATAGATCAGGATCAACCCCACGATGCTCGCCCAAACCAGGTTGCTGGTACCAAAATAATTCCCCAGCAAGCGGGAGGCGGCAAATTCCACGGCAAGTGAAACCATGCCTGAAACAAAAACCATCACATAAAGGAATTTGCGCATAGCGCAATTATAACCGTAAACCACCTGCCTGATTTTGGAGGTTGTATAATCAGGATACACATGGAGGCGTGCATGAAACTGATCGATGTCTCAACTATGAAGCAACTGGAAGCCGCCGCGGACGCGGGCGGATACAGTTATGAGAAGATGATGATCCAGGCAGGCACCAGCCTCGCCAGGCTCGTCCATGAACGTTATCAGGCAGTCACAAAGCGTCGCGTGTTGGGACTGGTGGGTGGCGGCAACAACGGAGGGGATACCCTCGTCGCCCTGACGGAGTTAAACAAAGCGGGCTGGAACGTTTGTGCCGTGCTCGTTCAGAAGGATTTACGGTCTCAACCCTTTGTGCAAAAACTGGTGGAGTCCGGTGGACGCGTATATGATGTGGATTCACTGGAAAGAGAGTTGAAAGAAACAGACCTGGTGCTGGACGGGTTGATCGGCACCGGTTATAAACCCCCGTTAAAAGAACATTTTGTCGGGGTCCTGAACGTCGTGCAAAAGAATTTGACCGGCAAGACCGTCGTTGCTGTGGAATGCCCCTCTGGTGTGGATTGCACCACCGGCGAATCCAGCTCGAATGTCCTCAAAGCACACCTCACCGTTTGTATGGAGGCGGTTAAGGAGGGGCTCATAAAATTCCCGGCGTTTGAGTATTGCGGTGAATTGGTCACCGTGGACCTGGGCATCCCCGCCAGGGTGCTGGGGAAATTTGATGCCGGAGACAGGGTGATCGATCAAGAATTGGTGCGTGCCTGCCTGCCCACGCGAGAACACGACACACACAAGGGCAGCTTTGGGCGCCTGCTGGTGTGCGGCGGCAGCGTGAACTATCCAGGGGCCCCTATGCTGGCCGCCCGCAGTGCCTATCGCAGCGGCGCCGGTCTGGTGGAATGTGCCTTGCCGGAACGCATTTATGAGACCGCCGCTGCGAACAATCCTGAGAATATATACACCCTGCTGGAGGACGAGGACGGCGTGATCTCTGAAAACGCCGCCGGTACCCTGTTGAAAAGACTGACGAATGCCAGTACGCTTTTACTGGGTCCGGGGTTTGGTCTTGAAGAGACTTCCGCAAGATTTATCCAACGGGTGTTATTTTCTCCGACTGTGAAAAACAAATCCTCTGCCATCGGATTCCTGCCCACGGGAGAAAGCCCGCAAACGGTCTCCGCCAGCATGGATATCCCTCTTTTGATCGATGCCGACGGGCTGCGCTTGTTGGCGAAAGTGGAAAATTGGTTCTCGAAACTGAAGAACGAGGTGGTGCTCACACCGCACCCTGGTGAAATGTCCGCGTTGACGGGGTTGCCGGTCAGCGAGATCCAGTCTGAACGGATGGGCGTGGCCAAAGAGTATGCGCGCAAATGGAAGGTTACTTTGGTCTTAAAAGGCGCCTTGACCGTTGTGGCAGCCCCGGATGGAAAAGCCGCCGTCCTGCCGTACGCGAGTTCCGTGCTGGCCAAGGCCGGCACCGGGGACGTACTGGCTGGCTTGATCGCCGGCCTGCTGGCGCAAGGCGCCCGGGCGCGGGATGCCGCGCTTGCGGGGGTTTGGCTGCACGCAGAAGCAGCCAGGCTTGTTGAAAAAGATCACGCCAATGCGCGCAGCCTGCTTCCCGGAGACCTGGTCTCTGCCATCCCCCGGGCGTTTGCCAGCCTTGAAAAATGAAAACCCGCGTGTTCAAACGCGGGTATCAAGTCAAGTTAGTAAGTTACTTATGCGACAGATTTTTTCGGTTTGGTTTCTTTGTCACCTTCGAGAAGCACCTGGCCTTTTTTCAGCGTTTCGGCGCCTTTCGTTTGTACCTGTTTCAAGAGGTCCTGCGCCTTGCTGACGGCATCCGTGGCGGCAGCCTCGGCTTTTTTATAGGTTTCATCGAAAGTTTCAACGGTCTTGTCTTTCAATTCGATCGCTTTATCTTTAATCACCGTGCGGGTTTCTTCACCGGAAGCAGGGGCGTACAGCAACGCAACCACGGCGCCGGCGATCCCTCCGACAAGAAATCCAAGCAGGAAAGTGCCAAAACCATCTTTTTCAGCCATTTTTTTCTCCTTTTCTACAGATGGGAAACGAATTTATTTTCGTTTCAATTTGAACAGGTCAAACAACTGTTTTAAACCGGCCAGGTATCCGTTCAACTTGATCACGGGCTCGACCATGTTTGAACTAAGAAACTCGGTGGTGCCCTTGAGGGTATCCACGGTTTCTTTGGTGGTTTTCAAAATTGGTTTTACTTCATTTTGCAGCAAGTTGATAAGGGTGGCTACCTGAATGACCAGGATGACAAGTGCGACCCCGATCACAATGGATTCAAAGGCCATGAAGATGATGAAGATGTCACGTACCCGGGAGGTGGTGTCGATATCCGCTTTGGCAAGGAAGAAGATCGCGGTCACGACCAATCCTAAAATGATAACAGCCGCGAGGATTACCAGCCACAATTTGGATGCGCCTGATGAGTTTGCTTCAGGTTCATTTCCACCCGTACCTTCTTCGATCATCAAGTGTTCGCTGTCGTTTTCCATAAAAATATTATAACATAGGGACGTTTCCAATGCTTTGTTTGCAGACTTTTTTTATATTTTTTATATAAAAGGGGTGTGCGAACCTAACAGGTGGTTCTTTTGCCGCTTATATGTAAGTTTGATTGTTTTTCAGGCGTGTGATAGACTTAACGGTTGCCATGAGTCAGTTTATCTTGTTTTCAGTTGTCTCGCCCTTCCTGGGGCTCGTGTTCTCCTTGCTGCAGATCGTGCCGGGATTATACATTTTGTCGCCCGCGGACGGTCAAGTCCTCACCGGCGTGGTCGAGATCAAAGGGTCCGTGCCCGGCGATGATTTTCGTTACGCGGAAGTCTCTTACGCCTTCGAAGACGGCAGCGCGCCCAACTGGTTCCCGCTCAATCGCCTGGAAAAACCGGTCTACGATGACGTGCTGGCACTGTGGGATACAACGACCATTACGGACGGCGTATACAGGCTGCGCGTAGCCGTTTACCGCAGCGATGGCAGCTCGGATGAGATCATCCTGCAGGGCTTGCGTGTGGGTAATTACACGCATTACGACGAGCCCGTGTCCACAGCGCAGGCCGCGGTGGTTGAATCACAAGCCGCCCCGGTGGAGTTGACGCCCACCTCGACGCCCTTGCCGCGTCCGACCGATCTGCCTGCCAACCCGGCCGCCATGGACGAAGGGGACCTGCGTTTGAGCATGATCAGCGGTCTGGCGTTTTCGGTCATCCTCTTGATGGTTTTGGGTGTCTACGCCTTCGTGCGCAAAGCCGCCCGAAAATAATTTTTCTTCCACTTTGACATGTTTTTTCAGCACAATTGTGGAAGCAGCATATTAGTGTGAGGTTTCGTGAATTTTTTTCAACGCCGCAAGGCATCCTCCATCGAAGAAACATCAGCCTTCCTCCTGGTCGGGTTGGGTAATCCGGGCCGGGAGTATCGTGAAACACGCCACAACATCGGCTTTATGGTCATTGACCGCCTGGGCGAGCTTATCGACTGCAAACTGATGAAGGTGCAGGGAAAAGCCGTCATCGGCATCGGCAGGATCGGAACGGTGAAGGTCATTCTGGCGAAACCGCAAACTTATATGAACCTTTCGGGGCAGGCTGTGGTGGCGTTGCTACATTTCTACAAGATCACGCCATCTAACCTGATCGTGGCTCACGACGACGTGGACCTGCCCTTCGGTCAGATCCGCATGCGCCCGGGGGGCGGATCGGCGGGCCAGAAGGGGGTCGGTTCGATCATCGAGAAGATGGGCACTCCCGATTTCGCGCGCCTGCGCATGGGGGTGGGCCGGCCGCCCGGCCAGCGCTCCGCGGCTGATTTTGTGCTGGACCGATTCGATCGCGAAGACGAGCCATTCTTACCCGAGTTCATCAATCGCGGTGCGGAAGGCATGCGCTGTTTCGTCACCGACGGGCTGGATACGGCCATGAATCGTTTCAACCCCAAAAGTTAAAGGACCTTCATGCTGGCCAGCTTGCGGAAGCACTCCGTTTATAAAAGGACGCTTGAAGACATCATGGCAGGCCGATCGCGGCAGGGACTTGGCCTCTCACGTCCTGCCCGGCTGCCGGTGCTCGCTTCGCTCAGCCTGGACCTCAACGTGCCAATTTTGTTGGTCACAGACCGCACCGACCGGGCGATCATGATGTTTGATGAACTTGGCTTCTGGCTGCCCGATCACCCGCGTTTTTACTTTCCTGAACCCAATCCATTATTCTACGAACAGGCCAGTTGGGGTGCGGTGACCCGCCGCGACCGGCTGACGGCTTTGAGTTCCCTGGCGCAGTACCACATGCCGGGCAGCCGCAAACCCGCTCAGGCGGGTGTCGTGATCGCTTCTCTTCGCGCGGTGATGACGCGCACCCTGCCGCGCAGGGATTTCATCCTTGCCAGCAAGGCCTTGCGCGTCAATCAGCAAGTGAACCCGGAGGCGTTGCGCCGCAACTGGGTGGAAATGGGCTACGAATCCGTGGATGTGGTGCTGGATCACGGCCAATTCTCGCAGCGTGGCGGCATCCTCGATGTTTGGGCTCCTTCCGAACCCTTTCCGGCACGCTTGGAATTCTTCGGCGACGAGATCGACACGCTGAGGCAGTTCGATCCAACCACGCAGCGCACGGTGCGAGGCATTGATGAGGTCACCATCACGCCCGCGCGAGAATACCTGCTTGACAGGCTCCCTGCGGATTATGAAACGGCCGGCGAGGTGGATGAATTTCTGATCCCGCTCATGCACCCCGCGCCGTCCACCATTCTCGACTACCTGCCCAAAAACGGGCTGGTGGTGCTCGACAACCTGGCCAACATCCAGACTTTTGATGAAGAGATCGAGGAACAGGCACTCAAAATGCGCCGCGAGAGCGTTGCCGAAGGCCTATTGCCGGAATCCTTCCCCGTGCCCTTCGTGACCTGGTCGGAACTGCAGGATAACATCCAGACCCGGCGTTGGGTGGAACTCGGCCGCGCCCTGGATGAAGAAGAGGACACCCTGGGCAATCATTTTTCACCCGGCGAGCGATTTGGCGGACAGATCAAGAAATTCATCGAGTATTTGAACGCCTGCTGCGCGAAAGGCGACCAGACCCTCGTGGTGACCCGCCAGCTTGCGCGCCTGAAAGAGATCTGGGGTGAAGGCCAGCCGGACTGCCCGGCAAACCCACCCGAATTTCGTGAAGCCAGCCTGACCGAGGGTTGGGACCTGGCACTGGAAGACGGTACCTCCCTGCACGTGATCAGTGACAGTGAGATCTTCGGCTGGGTACGTCCCATGCCGCGCGCCAGGGTGAAAGTCACCCATATAACACCCGAATCCACCTACGCCGACCTCCATGCCGGCGACTGGGTGGTGCACGTGGATTACGGCATCGGCCGATTCAGCGGCCTTGTCCGCCGTACGCTGGAGGGGACGGAGCGGGAGTTCCTGCTGGTCGAATACGAGGGCGGTGATCAACTCTACGTGCCCATCCACCAGGCGGACCGGCTCAGCCGCTACGTCGGTCCCGGTGGTGAACCGCCGCGGCCTTCCCGGCTAGGCAGCACCGATTGGAGCCAGACCAAGCAGACCGTACGTGAAGAGGTGATCAAGGTCGCCCAGGACCTGCTGGAGCTGTATGCCAAACGCCTCTCTTCCAAGGGGTACGCCTTTCAGGAAGATCATCCCTGGCAGAGGGATCTTGAAGCCAGCTTTCCCTTTGTCGAGACGGAAGACCAGCTGCAGGCCATCAATGAGGTCAAGCAAGACATGCAAACCGCGCGTCCGATGGACAGGCTCCTGTGCGGCGACGTGGGCTACGGCAAGACGGAGGTCGCTTTGCGGGCGGCCTTTAAGGCCGTCATGGACGGCAAACAGGTGGCCATTTTGGTGCCGACGACGGTTTTGGCGCAGCAGCATTTCGAGACCTTTCGCCAGAGGCTATCCGCCTTTCCCGTGAGCGTGGAGATGCTTTCGCGCTTCCGCACCCCCCGCGAACAGGACGAGATCGTGCTCAAACTGGCGCTGGGCGAGGTGGATATCGTCATCGGCACGCACCGCCTTCTGACAGCGGATGTAACTTTTAAGGACCTGGGGCTGGTGGTCATCGACGAGGAACAGCGCTTCGGCGTGACGCACAAGGAACATTTCAAGAAGCTGCGTACCGAGGTGGACGTGTTGACCCTTACAGCCACGCCCATCCCGCGTACGCTTTACATGGCGCTGACCGGAGCGCGTGATATTTCCATCATCAACACCCCGCCGGCGGAGCGCCTGCCCATCATCACCCACATCGGACCCTACTCCCCGCGTATCACGCGTCAGGCCATCGTGCGCGAGATGGACCGCGGCGGTCAGGTCTTTTTTGTGCACAACCGCGTGCAGACCATCCTCGCCATGCAGGCCCATCTCACCAACCTGGTGCCCGAGGCACGTATCGGTGTGGCGCACGGACAGATGAAGGAAGACGAGCTTTCAGGTGTGATGAGCCGCTTCAGCCGCAACGAGATCGACGTCCTGCTTTGCACCTCCATCATTGAGTCGGGACTGGATATCCCCAACGCCAATACCCTCATCGTGGACCGCGGCGACACCTTCGGTCTGGCGCAGCCTTATCAACTGCGCGGCATGGTGGGGCGCGGATCGCACCGCGCCTACGCCTATTTCTTCCGC
>CAZNAF010000058.1:0-16780 GCA_964570925.1 uncultured Anaerolinea sp. | reverse complement strand
TTTGAACCCCTTGCCGCGCAGTCCGTTGCGGATGTCTTTCAAAGACAGCCAGTCTTCCAATAAGTCCTGAGCGGTGACAGCCAGGCGGTATCCAAAAGTGGAAGGTTCAGCCGGCTGAAGGTGGGTGTAGGCCATGATGGTCAGATCGGCTGTTTCTCTGATACGTTCCGCAAGGGAAAGCAGCAGGGTAGATAGTTTGCCCAATACGAGATCCATTGCCTGGCGCATGCGCAGCACATCGGCGTTGTCCTCAATATCCATGGAGGTGGCGCCCATGTGGAGCACTCCGCCCGCGGTGGGGCATTGGCCGGCAAAGGTCTTCAATTCAGCCATCAGGTCATGATGGATCTCCGATTCGATTTGCAGCGCGGTATCCATGTCAATCACTTCAGCGTGTGCAGCCAGTTCCTTGACCTGTTCAGGGGTGACCAGACCAAACCCGGATTGGGCGTTGGCCAGCGCCACCCACAGGCGGCGCCAAAGTTTCCGCTTGCTGACTTCGCTCCAGATCTGCCGCATTTCCTCCGAGCCGTAGCGCCAGGAGAAGGGAGATTGGTAATTGTCGTAGATGCTCATAAATGATTTCTTGAATTTAAATTTGAGTTAAAGATCAACTAATTATAAGGGCGACAGGGGAATAATGGAAATTGGAGTAATGAAATGAGCCCTTGTTTTCATAATAAGGTTGAGATTTTTCTCAAAATGACCTTCGAGGATACGACCCCAAGACTCTCAGCAGCGTGGCGTATTCTTCAAGGTGATTGAGCGCGCGGATGACCTTTTTATCTGCTGTTGAACCGATGAAATCGATGTAGAACTGGTATTCGCCGGGTTGTCCGATCATGGGGCGGGACTCGAGCTTGGTGAGGTCGATATCACGCAGGGCGAATACACTCAACGCCTTGAAGAGTGAACCGGGCAGGTTTTTCAAACGCACCAGAATGGAAGTCTTGGCGTCCTTGCCGGGATCCACGGGCTGGGTGGAGAGGACCAGAAACCGCGTGAAATTGGCTTCGTCGTCTTCGATGCCTTCCACCAGGATGTGCATGCCGTAGATCTCGGCAGCCCGGCGGCTGGCGATGGCGGCAGCGGTCTGGTTGCGAGTTTCTGCAAGCTGCTTGACTGCTCCGGCAGTGTCGTAAACCTGTTCGATCTGGATGCCGCCTTCCCAGCGGTTGAGGTATCCGCGGCACTGGTCAAGCGCCTGGGGGTGGCTGATGATCTTGCGCAATTTTTCCATGGAAGCACCAGGGGCGGCGATGAGGCAGTGGCGCACCCTCAGGGTGGTTTCTCCGATGATGTGCAGTTCGTGTTCGCGCAGCAGGTCATAATTGCGGTGGATGCTGCCTGCCAGCGAATTCTCAATGGGGATAAAACCAAAATCACAGGCGCCGGTTTCGACGGCTTCAAAAACATCTTCAAAACGCTGTTTTCCCATGGCGTTGGTTTTAGCACCAAAGTATTCGACCAAGGCGGCTTCCGAGTAGGCACCCGGTTCACCCTGGAAAGCAACGGTTAGAGGCGAAGTCGAATTATTGTTGGTCATCGAGAATTCCTTTCATGGCAATCAGAGCGGAAGTATAAGAGCGCCATCCCAGGCCGGCGATGGTACCCACGCAAACGGGAGAGATCAGCGAGGTGTGCCTGAATTCCTCGCGAGCGTAAATATTCGAGAGATGCACCTCGATCACCGGAAGCTTAATGGCGGTGATGGCGTCTCGAATGGGGACGGAAGTGTGACTGTAGCCGCCGGGGTTGAAGATCACCCCACTGGCCCAGGTGGCGGCTTCCTGGAGGGAGTCGATCAGGGTTCCTTCCACGTTGGATTGGAAAAAGCGCAGTTCAAGGTCAAGCGTTGCTGCCAGATCGGTCAGCCTTATGTTGATCTCTTCCAGGGTCAAGTTGCCGTAATGGTCCGGTTCGCGTTTACCGAGCATGTTTAAATTTGGTCCATTCAAGATCAATATTGATTGCATTAATCGCCTCTCCTTCTCACAATTCGATCAGGTCTTGCCAGTTTTCGATCACGACCCCGGTGTGCATCTTGCCGATGTCTTCTGGTAGGGCAAAGTGGATCTCCTTGCGGTTGCGTTTTTTATCCAGGAACATGGTTTTTCGGATCACGTCGCGGTCAATATCCGCGGGGATGCTGACAGGCAATCCAAGTGTTGATAGCGTATAACCAAGCTCGTCAGAGAGCCCCTGTTTTGCCAGCCCGATCTTTTCTGCCAGGCGGGTTTCGATGTGCATACCGATTGCAACGCATTCTCCATGTGAAAGTCGGTAATCGGAGGCCGTTTCGATGCCGTGACCGACGGTGTGGCCGAAATTCAGCGCCTGTCGCAGCCCTTTTTCATAGGGATCCGCTTCTATAATGGCTGCTTTAACCGCCACGGCGCGGCGGATGAGCGACGTGACGGCTTTGATCTCTTGCGGCCAGCCCTTGGTCTTGAGTTGCTGAAACAGAACCTCATCAGCGATCACACCGTGTTTGAGCGTTTCAGAAAGTCCACCGCGCAATTCCGAAGGAGGCAGGGTGGCAAGGGTCATGGGGTCGGAGAGGACAAGGGAAGGCGCGTGAAAAGCACCGATCAGGTTCTTACCCTGGGGCAGGTCCGCTCCGGTCTTGCCGCCCAGACTGGAATCCACCATGGCGAGCAACGTCGTGGGCACGTTCACCCAGGGGACGCCGCGCAGATAAGTTGCAGCAGCGAAGCCGGTCAGATCACCGGTCACTCCGCCGCCCAGAGCGATGATGACGCTGTTACGTTCCACACCAGCCCGGAGGAAGCCGCTCCATAGGTCGGCAACGGTCTGGATGGTTTTGTGTTCCTCCCCGGCGGGGAGTGTCACTTTGTTGACCTCAATTCCGGCACACTGGAGCGAAGCAAGGACGCGGTCAGCGTAAAGGGGGTCCACGTTGCAGTCGCAAACCAGGGCGGCCGGGCCGTGTAACAGCCTTTGTTGCAACATCTCACCGAGTTGATCCAATGCGCGGGATTCGATGATCACATCGTAAGACCTGCCCATGCCTGATATCCTGAATCGACCAAGACGGATTTGCAGCTGGCTGACGATCTCAAGCGGAGAGAGACCGTCGGTCAGGACGGGTTCACCGAAGGAAGCGTAATGCGCCTCGCGCCGGGCAAGCAGGTCGGTCAATCGCTGACGGGGATTCGCTTTGATCAGAGGGCGGACGTACTCATCTGCCGTCAAGCGGCTGAGCAGGGTCTCAAAACTGCCCGAAAGGACGACCACGTGACCGCTTTTTTCGGCCTTTTGGCGGTTTTGGTCGCTGAGTAAAGCGCCACCACCCAGTGAGATGACGGAGGAAGGGTTTCCTCTTATGATTTGGTCAAGCACGGTGCTCTCGATCTCACGGAAGGCGGGTTCGCCTTTGTCAGCAAAAAAGGTTTCAATCGAAGTGCCGATGTTTTTTTCGATCTCGGCATCCAGATCAAACCAGGCTATGTTCAGTCTGCCGCCGAGGATCTTGCCAACCGTGCTTTTACCTGACCCTGAAGGCCCGTATAGGAAAATGTTCATTCCTGCTCCTCTTTTGGCCAGAAGACGATCTGGCCTCCGGTCAGCTTCAAGTCGTTCAAGTTCGCTTTTCGCAAGGCTTCGAAACGCGGCCGCATTTCTTCCAGCGAATCGCCGCCCAATTTTTCAAGCAGCGCATCCGCCAAAACAAAGGCCACCATGGCTTCGGCAACGGGGACGGCACGAGGCACGGGGCAAAAATCTGAACGTTCATAAACGGTCTCGCGTTCTTCACCACTGCGTAAATCCACCGTTTTTTGCGGATTGAGGGTGGTGGCGATGGGTTTCATGGCGGCGCGAAGGACCAGAGGCTGACCGTTGGTGATGCCGCCTTCCAATCCACCGGCGCGGTTCGTGCTGCGGATTATCTCGCCGTCTTTCAATCGAATTGCATCATGCACCTCGGTGCCGGGTCGTTTGGCGTTCTCAAAGGCAGTGCCGATCTCCACACCCTTAAAGGCGGGGATGCTCAACAGGGCGGCGCCCAGGCGGGCGTCCAATTTGCGATCCCATTGCACATAAGAGCCCAGACCAACCGGCAGCCCCAGCGCGGTGACCTCGATGACTCCGCCAAGGGTGTTACGGTCATTCATGATCTCACGGATGCGAGAGCGCATGGCTTCGGCAGCATGCGGATCAGGGCAGCGTACGTCGTTACCTTCAGCCAGTTCGGCGCGTTTTTCGATCTCGATGTTTTCAATGTCTGCCTCAATTTCACCAATGGCAAACACATAGCCACCCACGCGGATGCCGAATTCGGAAAGCAGCGCCTTGCACACGGCGCCCATGGCGACCCGAGCGGCGGTCTCACGCGCTGAGGCACGTTCGAGGGCAGGGCGCAGGTCGTTGTAGCCATATTTCACAGCACCGGTCAGGTCGGCATGCCCGGGACGGGGAGTGGTGAACGCGTCCACGGCTCGGCCCTGCCATTTGGAATGATCCTGATTTTCGATCAACAAGGCAATCGGTGCGCCGGTGGTAACCCCTGCCATGATCCCGCCGAGAATGCGGGCGCGGTCGTGTTCGATCTTCATGCGGCCGCCGGCGCCAAACCCGGCCTGGCGGCGTTGCAATTCTCGAGAGATCAATTCTTCATCAATAGTTAAACCGGCGGGAATGCCCTCCAGGATGACGGTCAAAGCAGGTCCGTGGGATTCGCCAGCGGTAAGAAATCGTAAGGTCATGGAGTACTCCTTGCCATTTGCGGATTCAATTGGATCACTCCGTCCAGCATTAAGGATCGCGAAGGATGGAATCCCGTCCAACATTCAAAAGAAAGCGCGGCCTGTTCAACCAACATGCCCAATCCGTTACGGGCAGGCAAACCGGCTGCGGTAGCGTGATTCATTAATTTGGTCTCTGCTGGATTATAGATCACATCGTATAGGCAGACTTTTTTGGGGAAGGGCAATCCTTCAGGCCAGGGGCAGGCTTCCACATTGGGGTGCATGCCGACGGGCGTGGTGTTGATGATCAGATGAGCTCCATTGGCTGCCTGGCGGATGGCAGCGGGGGAGAATTCTGTCACCTCCAATTTTGTAATATCGATCGATTGTTGAGAAAAATGATCATGCAGACCGATCGCTTGCTGCGGGTATAGGTCCGTGATGCGAACCTGCCAGCCCTGATTGAGCAGGGCATACACCACAGCCCGGGCCGCACCCCCCGCGCCCAGAACGAAGGCTGTTTTTGATCCAAGGAGAGGCAGCTTGCTCACGTCCGCCAGGAACCCGGGGGCATCCGTGTTGTGACCGATCAGGCGACCCGCCTGCAGGAAAAGCGTATTGACCGCACCAATGGCTCTGGCGGAAGAAGTGAGGTCATCCACCAGCGGCAGCACGGACTGTTTGTGCGGGATGGTGACATTCAATCCCTGCAGCTCACCGCGCCGTAAACGATCAAGCAAGGCAACGAGTTCCTGCCGCCCTTCGGGCAGCGGCGGGATCTGAAAAAGTGAATATTCTCCTGCCAGACCGGCTTCGGCAAGCGCGGTCTGGTGGAGAACAGGGGAGAGGCTGTGTCCGAGTGGGTAACCGATCAACCCAAGCGAATAAGAGGAAGGCATGCTCATTTTCCCTCGCCGGTGAGATCGGCACCCAGTTTTTGCAACGTTTCAACGAAGCCGGGGAAGGATTCCGCCGTACATTCCGCGTGCTGCACAATGACAGGAGCTTGCGTTGCCAGCCCGGCGACTGCCAGAGACATGGCCAGGCGGTGATCTCCGTGGGATTCCACGGTTCCACCCTGCAGTTTGCCGCCGTGGATGGTGAATCCATCGGGATGTTCTTCAAAATTGACGCCCAACACGCGCAATTCAGCTGCCAGCATGGCAATGCGGTCGGATTCCTTGAGCCGCAGTTCGTGTGCATCATGCACCACGGTGGTGCCGCTGGCAAGCGCCGCAGCAATGGCAAAGATCGGGAATTCATCGATCATGCGCACGACCATTGAACCATTCACTTCGCTGCCGGTCAGTTCTGATGAAGTGACCAGCAGGTCGCCGACCAACTCTCCACCGGAAATGGTTTGATTGTTGATGACAATATTTGCGCCCATGGCTTCGAGTACGTCGAGCAGACCGGTGCGGGTGGGGTTCAGGCAAATGCCTTTGAGGGTCAGGCATGAACCGGGGACGATCAGAGCGGCCACGATCAAAAAGGCAGCCGCGGAGGGATCCGCGGGAAGGGTCATATTCAATGGTGTAAGTGTCAAGGGGTCAGGGGGGGTGAGTTCCACGATATAGCGCAGCGTATTGTGTTCTTCCAATTCATAAGAGTTGACCATGACACCCATGCTTGAGAGCATGCGTTCGGTGTGATCTCGTGATGGGCCAGGTTCGCTGAGGGTCGTTTTACCCTCTGCGCCGAGAGCGGCCAGCAGTAAACAGGTTTTCACCTGGGCGCTGGCAACCTGAAGTTCGTAATTGAGCGGCTTCAGTTTTTGCCCGCCGCTGCGCTGCTGGATGGTTAAGGGCGCGATGCCGCCCGGTGTTGTTTTAATGTCCACGCCCATTTTTCGAAGCGGTTCCACGATGCGGTCCATCGGGCGGCGGCGCAATCCATAACTGCCGTCCAGGGTGGCAGTGATGCCCGCGCCGGAGACGGCCCCGGCCAGCAGGCGCAAGGTGGTGGCCGAATTGCCGCAATCGATGGGGAAGGTCGGATTTTTCAAGGCGCCCAAGCCGTGCCCTTCAACGGTCAGGGATTCCCCATCCAAGGTCCAATTGACACCGAATGAAGTTAATGCCTGCAGCATGGGACGGGTGACGCCTGATACCTGAAAGTGCTCCATGTGACTGGTGCCATCGGCGAAAGCCGCGAACAGCGCGGCACGATGGGAGATGGATTTATCGCCCGGGATTTCAGCATCCACGATACCAGTGAGAGAGTTCCCTGCTTTCGATGTTAAATTCATTATTTCCCTCCTTGAGAGAATGCGTCCAAAATGTCAGAATGGCGTGCCTTGCCTTCTTCGAATAGTGAACGCAACCCGGGATAATTTTCTTGGTCAAGTTCAATTTCGATCTGATTCAATTTTGCCTGTATTTGTTTGAGATCCTTGAGGACGTTCTCGCGATTGTTGGTCAGGGTATGGATCATCATGTCAATGGATTCACCAGCCAGGCGGGTTGTGCTTTTATAACCCGGACCGACCAGCGGAGCCGCTTCAAGCGGTGTGACCGCAGACAACCCGATCGCTGCCAGATAGGGCAGTGTGCTGATGGCAGAAGCCCAACGATCATGTTTAATGGGGTCGAGCCAGACGGGATGTGCCCCGATGGCTTTGACCAGCTGCTCAGCCAGCAGAGAGGCTGCCCGTGTGGTGCGAGGTAAAGGTAAAAGCGCAAAACTACCACCTTCAAACAGGTCACTGGTGGCATTCGAAAACGTGCAGAACTCTTTCCCACTCATGGGATGTCCGCCAATGGGGATGAAGCGTTCAGGCAGTTCTTCCATGACAGGTAAGATGGTGCTTTTGGTCGAACCGATATCCAGCACCACCGCGTGCCCGGGGTGGAACGAGGGGATCTGTTTCAACAAAGCCGGGATCAACCCAAGGGGAGCGCAAATTACGATCAAATCAGCCTTGGGTAAAAGCTCTGCCGGATTGGTACTGATGCTATCAAATAGCTGGATCGCTTTTGGTTGGTGGCAGATTCCCTGATCGGTGTCGATGCCGTAAAGGAATGCGGTCTTGCCATGCAACGACATGGCGAGTGAACCCCCCATTAACCCTACCCCCCAGATGGCGACACTGGTCTCTGCAAGGGATTGTGGTACCCATGAAGCATTTTCTGAACCTTGCGAGCCTTTATCAGTTTTCATGATCAAGATCCGGACGTAATGTCTTCGCGTCATGCAGATAAACAGGTCTAACAGCAGACTGTGGCAGATCGGTGTTCCAATGGATGAGAACACGAACACAATGAGGCAGGCTGCCCGGTACATCAATTTCACGTGCGCACATGAGCGGTACCTCCGTCCAGCCTATCTCACGGGCAGCTTTGGCGGGATGGACCAACTGCAGATCGCTGGTAACCGTAAACCAGGCGCTGGCGATATCGGTCGCACGCAGACTCGGATTGGCTGTCAGAATGGCTGAAAGCAATTCACGGGTGGCAACCAGGATGGATTCTGCGTCTTCCTGGCAGGTAGTGGCACCACGAATTCCGCGTACCGGCATGTCAGGATCTCCCGTTGTGGTTTTGGGGTACCTTGCTGGGTGGAACATAGCGGCCCACAGCTTCAGCGATACCCCGGATCTGGCGCACCAGGGTGGCGAATTTTTCGGGTTTGAGTGACTGCCCGCCGTCTGACATGGCTTTTTCAGGATTAGGATGTACTTCGATGATCAAGCCGTCCGCGCCGGCTGCCACGGCGGCACGTGCCACCGCGGTGACGTATTGCCACTGACCGGTGCTGTGACTGGGATCCAAGATCACGGGCAGATGGGTAAGCGATTTCAGCACAGGGATGGCGTTGATATCGGTGGTGTTGCGTGTGGAGGTTTCAAAGGTACGGATGCCGCGTTCACACAGGATCACCTTGCGGTTGCCATGTGAGAGGATGTATTCAGCTGCCATAAGCAGTTCTTCAATGGTGGAGGAAAGTCCGCGCTTAAGCAGCACAGGAGCCTGGCTTTCACCCACAGCGTTTAGCAGGCTGTAATTTTGCATGTTGCGGGCGCCGATCTGGATGACATCTGCGTATTTGGCGATCAGGGGCACTTGTTCAGGGGACATGGCTTCGGTCACCACCGGCATACCGGTGATCTCGCGCACTTCAGCAAGCATCTCAAGCGCTTTTTCGCCCAAGCCCTGAAAGGCATAGGGTGAGGTACGCGGTTTGAAGGCACCTCCGCGCAAGGCATGGGCGCCGGCTTCCTGGCAGGCGAGCGCATTCTCGAGCAACTGGTTGCGGTCTTCCACGGCGCATGGACCGGCGATCAAAACAACTCCGTCACCGCCTACTTGTATGCCATCCAGTGGGAAGGATGAATTCTCAGGAATAAATTCGCGTGAGACCAGTTTATAAGGTCGTGATATGGGAACAATGCGATCCACCCCTTCCATAAGCATGAAGGCAGCCTGGGCGTTGATGGGGTTGTTCCCCACCACACCAATCACAGTACGTTCGGCACCGTGAGATGCGTGAGGGGTGAATCCCAGGGAATTGATCTTGCCAATCACTTCTTCGATTTGGATCTCTGTGGCTTCTGTGCTCATAATGATCATCATCATTCAACCTACTCCCGGTGCGGAAAATATAAAAGAGCGAGGCCGTTGACCTCGCTCTTTTTTTTGTAACTTTACCTTCTACTTCTACTTAAGCGCTGCCAGCGGTTTTGGGTTTCCAAATCCGTAAAAATAAAAATAGGTAAAGTAGAAGGATGCGAACTGTTTCATATAAACCAATATCATAGCCATAAAAGGTGTGTTTGTCAACAGGGAAAACTTAAAATTTCCCTGAATGAGAAAAAATGACTACTTTACATAAGCCAGCCACTCGGCTGAATGCTTGCCTTTTCCGCGCACTGTCTCATGAAAAGTGTTCTGGATCTGTTTGGTGATCGGGCCCATCTTTCCGCTGCCGATGGGTCTGAAATCCACCTCACGGACGGCCACGCACTCGGCGGCTGTGCCGCACACGAATAATTCGTCGGCGATGTAAAGTTGATCGCGCGAAATGGGTTGCTCAGTGATCTCATATCCCAGGTCTTTGCAAATGGCGAAGAGCGCGTTGCGGGTGATACCTTCCAGGATGGGGGCTGTATAGGCTGTATAAAGTCGGCCGTCTCGCACCACAAAAAGGTTTTCACCCGAACACTCCGCCACATATCCTTGCGGATCCAACAGGATGGCCTCATCAAAGCCGAGGCGCACGGATTCCGTTTTGGCAAGAGTGCTATTGGCGTAATTGCCGGATACTTTCGATTTGGTCATCATCACATTGGGATGATGTCTGGTGAAAGAGGACACGTGAGCACGGATGCCGTTCTCCAGGGCTTCCTGACCAAGGTAGGCGCCCATATTCCAGGTGGCGATGCCGACCTTTGCCTGGGTCGAATCCAAATTCAAGCTGAGCACCGGACCGCCCGCGTAAAGCAACGGCCTGATGTAGCAATCTTCGAAACCGTTGGCCGAGATGGTTTTCTTAACCGCCTCCGCCAGTTCTTCCGCGGTGTAAGGCAGGCTGCGAAACCCGAGAATGCGCGCAGAATTGACCAGGCGCTCCATGTGTTCCTTCAATCGAAAAACAGCGGGACCCTTGTCGGTCTTGTAACAGCGAATGCCTTCAAAAACAGCTTGCCCGTAATGCAGCGCACTGGTTAAGAACGGGACACTGGCTTTTTCATATTCAACCAGTTCCCCATCCATCCAAACATACTTGCTTTCATTGCCCATAATGATTCTCCGAGTTGATAAAAAATATATGAGTGCCTGAAAGGCACTCATGATGGTGATTACATGCGAGAGAGGATCTCTTCGGCCATTTGGGAGGTCGAAAGAGAGCCGCCGAGGTCAGCGGTACGCGCGCCAGAGGTGATGGCTTGGTCCACGGCATTTTCGATCACGGCTGCTTCACTTTCCAAATTAAGGGAATAACGCAGCATGAGGGCTGTACTTAAGATCGTGCCGATCGGATTGGCGATGCCTTTTCCGGCAATGTCAGGGGCAGAACCGTGGATGGGCTCATACAACCCGGCGCCGGTATCCCCAAGTGAAGCAGAGGGGAGCATGCCCATGGAACCTGCCAGTACTGACGCTTCATCGGTGAGGATGTCGCCAAACATGTTCTCGGTGACCATCACGTCCATGGCCGCGGGGGAGGTAATCAGTCGCATGGCCGCAGTATCCACCAGGGTGTGTTCAAGTTCCACATCAGGGAATTCCGCAGCGGTCTCTATGGTGATCTTACGCCACAGGCGTGAGGATTCGAGCACGTTGGCCTTATCGACCGAGGTGACCTTTTTCTTTCTTTTTTGCGCCAGTCTGAAGGCCATGCGCACCACGCGGCGTACTTCTTCGTCTGTGTAGACGAGGGTATCGACGGCGCGTTCGTGCCCGTCCACCACCTCGCGGCCTTTGGGCTGACCGAAATACAATCCGCCTGTGAGTTCACGAACTACGATCATGTCCACACCATTCAATTTTTCCGGTTTCAAGGGAGAAGCCGCGATGAGGGCCGGATGGACTTTTACCGGGCGCAGGTTGGCGAAGACACCGAGCCCTTTTCTCAAGGCCAGCAACCCCTGTTCAGGTCTTACTTTCGCGTCGGGGTTATCCCATTTGGGTCCTCCCACCGCGCCAAGCAATACCGCATCAGAATTCTGACAGGCTTTAAGGGTATCCTCGGTCAAGGCCGTGCCGGCTGCGTCGATGGCACAACCACCGATGAGATGTTCCTGCGTTTGAAAACGAACCCCGGTGCGTTCGGATACTTTTTGCAGTACCCTGACGGCCTGTTGAAGCACTTCCGGGCCGATGCCGTCACCAGGTAGTAAGGTGATGTTGTATGCTGTCATGTTTTACCTTGTTTTTTTCTGGTCTGAATCGCCATTGTGAGCGGTCATCAGCCCGTATTCAAAGGAATCGGCCAGGGCCATCCAGCTTGCCTCGATGATATTGGGGCTCGCACCCACGGTACTCCAGTGGTGAAATCCGTTTTGTGTGTCGATGAGCACGCGCGTCACCGCTTCGGTGCCCAGAGAACCATCCAGAATACGCACCTTGTAATCTTTGAGGTGGAATTCGTTGATACCGGGATAGATCCCGACCAGCGCTTTACGCATGGCCATATCCAGGGCGTTCACCGGGCCGCAGCCCTCACCGGCGGTGTGAAAGACCTCATCACCCACGCGGATCTTGACGGTGGCTTCGGCAAAAGTGTTACGCTCATGCCGTCGTTCGACATTGACAAAGAAATCAATGAGTTCAAAAGGTGGTTTGTAATCAGGGCGCTGGCGTTTGAAGAGCAGGATGGCCGATGCTTCTGCCGCCTCGAATGAAAAACCGCGCGCTTCAAGTGCCTTGATGTTGTTGAGCGTATTGGCCACGTGTTCTGTGTCATCCACATCCAGGCCGTACTCCTCGGCTTTGCTGAGAATATTGGCTTTGCCGGATAATTCAGAGACAACCACACTCATGCGATTGCCTACCAATGCGGGCTCGATGTGCTGATAAGACCTGGCGCTGCGCCGCATGGCTGAAACGTGCACGCCTCCCTTGTGGGCGAAGGCTCCCTGGCCGACATAGGCCAGGTATTCATCCGGAGACAGGTTGGCCATTTCGGCGACAAAATGGGAAACGTCGTAAAGATCCTTCAGGCGATTTTCAGGCAGAACCTCATAACCCAATTTTAATTGCAGGTCAGGGATCACCGAGCACAGGTTGGCGTTTCCACATCGTTCCCCATACCCGTTGATGGTGCCCTGCACCTGGGTGCAGCCTGCCTGAACAGCAGCCAGGCTGTTGGCCACGGCGCATTCCCCGTCGTTGTGGGCGTGGATGCCCAGCGGGATCTCAACGGATTCACGTACGGTTTTTACGATCGCCGCGATCTCATGAGGAAGAGAGCCGCCGTTTGTATCACACATGACCACACGTTCTGCTCCGCCGCGGATGGCCGCTTGCAGGGTCTGCAGGGAGTATTCGGGATCATCTTTGTAACCGTCAAAAAAATGTTCGGCGTCGTAGATCACCCGTTTGCCCTTGGAGCGCAGGTATGCAATGCTTTGTTCGATGATGCGCAGGTTATCGGGCAGGGTGGTGCGCAGAACTTCGGTGACGTGCAGGGTCCAGGTCTTGCCAAAAACCGTGCAGACAGGGGTTTCGGCATCCAGCAGCGCCTTGATGTTGGCATCGTCTTCGGGGCCGCCTTTTGCTCGGCATGTGGAGCCAAAAGCCGCGATGAGGGCGTTTTTCCACTTCATTTCGGCGGCGCGTTGAAAGAACTCAACGTCCTTGGGATTTGATCCCGGCCAGCCGCCTTCGATGAAAGTAACACCAAACTCATCCAACCTTTGCGCGACACGCAGTTTGTCGGTGCAGGAGAGAGAAATATCCTTTCGCTGCGTTCCGTCTCTTAAAGTGGTATCGTAGATTTCGATCATTGGACCACTCCTTTTTCTCGTTCGACTTCAAACGCCGCGATTTTTTCAGAAAAAGACAAAAGGTAGCCTAGTTCGTCGTTACCTTGAACCAGGCAGGTCTTTGAAAAAGCGTCAATCTCAAATTTTACTTTTTCGCCGTCCGGGGTGGAAAGGGTTTGTTGCTCAAGGTCAATTTGCCACTCTTCACGAGGCAGTTCCTCCAGCAGGTCTTTCAAACGCTGATGGGTTTCGGCATTCACCTGGATGGGCAGCAAACCGTTTTTGAGTGAATTATTGCGAAAGATGTCTCCAAAGGACAGGGCGATCACAGCTTTAAAACCAAACCCGGTTAACGCCCAGGGGGCGTGTTCACGGGATGATCCGCAACCAAAATTATTACCGGTGAAAAGGATTTGCGCGCCTTGGGCTTCAGGCCGATTGAGGATGAAATCCGCTTTCGCAGAGCCATCCGTGTTGTAGCGCCAATCTGAAAAGAGGTTGGCGGCCAGACCGGCCTTGTCGGTCACTTTAAGGAATCGCGCCGGGATGATCTGGTCTGTATCGATGTCATCCTGGGGAATGGAGATCGCTCGGGATTTGATGATTTTTATGGGTTGCATGATTATTCTCCCTTATCCATTCAGCAGGGTGCGCACATCGGTGACCTTACCGGTGACGGCAGCTGCGGCCGCTGTTAACGGGCTGGCTAACAACGTACGTCCGCCCTTGCCCTGACGGCCTTCGAAATTTCGATTGCTGGTGCTGACGGCGTATTGACCGGGCTCAATCTGATCACCGTTCATGGCAATGCACATACTGCAGCCGGCTTCACGCCATTCAGCGCCCGCTTCCTTGAAAATTTGATCCAGCCCTTCGGCTTCAGCCTGGGCTTTGACATTTTTTGAACCGGGAACAACCAAAACACGCATCCCGGGGGCGACTTTGCGGCCTTTTATTACACTGGCTGCCAGGCGCAGGTCTGAAATCCGTCCATTGGTGCAACTGCCGATAAATACAACCTGGACCGGCTGGTCAAGCAAAGGCTGCCCGGCTTGCAAGCCCATATACGACAGGGCTTTTTCCAATCCAGCTTTTTGGCTTTCCTCCGAGAAAATATCTGGCGTGGGTACTTTTTCGGTTACCGCCACACCCATGCCCGGATTGGTGCCAAAGGTGATCATGGGTTCCAGGCTGGAGGCATCCAGGGTGATGGTACGGTCGAATTTGGCGCCCTCGTCCGTGGGCAAGGTTTTCCAATAAGCCAGGGCGGCATCCCAGGCAACGCCCTTGGGGGCAAACTCACGACCTGCCAAATACTCATAAGTGGTCTCATCCGGGGCGATCATGCCCGCGCGTGCGCCGGCTTCGATGGACATATTGCAGATGGTCATGCGCTCTTCCATGGAGAGAGCACGGATGGCGGAACCGCTGTATTCCAAAACGTACCCGATTCCGCCGCCGACGCCGATCTTGGCGATCAGGGCCAGGATGATGTCTTTTGCTGATACGCCCTTGCCCAATTTACCGTCGATTCGCACCTCACAGGTTTTCGGTTGGTGCTGCAAAAGGCACTGGGTGGCCAACACATGCGCCACCTCACTGGTGCCAATGCCGAAGGCCAGGGCGCCAAAAGCGCCGTGCGTGGAAGTGTGGCTGTCTCCGCAGACGATGGTCATGCCTGGCTGTGTAAGCCCCATTTCGGGGGAGATGACATGCACGATGCCATTGTTGGAGGCAGAAGGTCCGAAGGCACGGATGCCGAACTGTCGCGCGTTCTCTTCCAACTGTGCGATCTGTTTGCGGCAAAGTTCATCAGCCCAAGAAAGACGCCCTTCCACGCTTCCGTCTTGAGAAGGCAGCGTGGGAATGGCATGATCCACCGTGGCCACGGTGCTGTCGGGTCTGCGCACAGTGAGTCCGCGTTCACGCAGGCTGCTGAAAGCCTGGGGGGAGGTCACTTCGTGTACCAGGTGCAGGTCAATATACAAGATACCAGGCGCGCCTGGCTGCTGGGTGACGAGGTGAGCGTTCCAGACTTTTTGAAATAAGGTTAATGGACTTCCCATGATTCGCTTCCGGTTTCTTCTGTGGATTCTGCGTTGCTGTTGAGATCAAAACCGGATTCATCGGCCGAGACCATGTCAGAGGTATCCCACGCTTCAGGGATGGTGCGAGGCTGAGGGAATGTTTCCATCGGTTGTTCGGTTTGCGGAACCTGGGAATAATGAGATGTGAATTTCATGTCTCTTCTCCTTTCCTGATTAAGAACGAATCGCCTGGACGGCCGGTGTTTCTGCTTCACCGTATACTCCGCTGGCGACCAAGATCTTGTTGAGAGCTGATAGATATGCTTTCGCGCTTGCGACCACGATATCCGTGTCGGCGCCGTAACCGCCAAAGGTGCGCGGCTGGCCTGAATCGTCTTGTGCGTCTTTGACCTCAGGGAGGTCATTGGTTTCAATACGCACGGTCACTTCACCCAGAGCGTCGATGCCTTCCGTGATGGCATGGATGACAAATTCAACCAACGTGTTGTTTACAGCCACGATGGCGTCGATGGCTTTAAAGGCCGCATCCACAGGGCCGGTGCCAATGGCGGCATGGACCTTCTTTAGTCCGTCCGGGCCGAGGAGGCGAACCGTGGCTGTGGGCAGGCCCATCGTGCCGCAGGCAACCTGCAGACCGTCGAGATTGAAAATCGTTTTATGCTGATAGGTTTCATCAGAAACAAGGGCTTCGATATCGGCGTCCGTGATGGTTTTCTTCTTGTCTGCCAGCAATTTGAACCGTTCAAACACCTTGTTGAGCGCCTCGTCATCCAGAGCATAGCCCAAAGACGAAAGGCGTTCCTTTAAGGCGTGCCGGCCTGAGTGTTTGCCAAGCACCAGCTTGGTTTGCAGCACGCCCACCGTTTCTGGAACCATGATCTCGTAAGTGAGGGGGTTCTTCAACATCCCGTCCTGGTGGATGCCGGCTTCGTGAGCGAAGGCGTTTGCCCCGACGATGGCTTTATTGGGCTGCACGGTGATGCCGGTATAGTTGCTGACCAGCTTGCTGACCCTGGCAATTTGCGTGGTATCGATGTTTGTGTCAAGGTTCAGCACCTGGCGGCGCGTGTGCAGGCTCATGACCACCTCTTCGAGGGCGGTATTACCGGCGCGTTCGCCGATGCCGTTGATGGTGGTTTCAACCTGCCGCGCACCAGCGCGGATACCGGCCAGTGAATTGGCAGTTGCCAATCCGAGGTCATTATGACAGTGGGTGGAAATGACACATTTGTCGATCCCGGGGGTGTTTTTGAGGATGCCCGCGATCAGTGTGCCGTATTCATCCGGCATGGTGTAGCCGACTGTATCGGGGATGTTGAGGGTTGTCGCGCCTGCTTTAATGGCGATCTCAAGCACCTCATAAAGGAAGGCAGGATCGCTGCGGCCGGCGTCTTCGGGACTGAATTCAACGTCTTCACACAGACTGCGAGCATAAGCCACCATTTTGGCGGTTTGTTCCTTGACCTGTTCGCGGTCCATTTTCAGTTTGTACTTCATGTGAATTTCAGAAGTAGCGATAAAGGTGTGAATACGCGGGTGGGCAGCCCCTTGCACCGCCTCCCAGCATTTGTCGATGTCATTTTTGGTGGCGCGGGCAA
>CAZNAF010000057.1:0-17175 GCA_964570925.1 uncultured Anaerolinea sp. | reverse complement strand
CGCTATCACACCCCCCGAGATTCCCGGAATCTGGTAGATTCCGGGAATTGGACAGACTATTCATCCCCGGGATCTGGGGAAAACGAACAATGAAATACTACAAGAGTAAAATTGGTCAGATTCTGAATCCCGGGGATTTGTGGGTTGATATAAAAATGGTTTGATAATTGTGTCAGATTTGTTTCTTAAAAATTGGGAGGATTCCAGGGATTCGGTAAACCCAGCATAAAGAGAATCAAGTATAATCGTACGAATGAAACGACTTCTCTTCACAACCATGCTGCTTGTCCTGCTTTTGGCAGGCTGTCAGAAACCAACACCCACGCCTGACCCCACGGCTACCCCCACACCCCAGCCACCCACGCCCACACCCCTGCCCATGGCGCTCAAGGTAAACGGAGAAGGAGTGCTGCTGAGTGATTACCAGCAGGAGCTCACCCGTTTGCAGCAAGCCCAGACGGAACTTAACATGGTCACCACCCCCGAAGAGCAGCGCGACCGTGTGATCAACAATTACATTGACCAGTTGCTCCTGGCGCAGGCTGCCATCCAAAACGGATTCACTTTCGATGAGGCGGCGTTGCAGGCTCGTATCGACGCCCTGATCACAGAAATTGGGGGTGCTGAGAAACTGGCTGCATGGCAGGCTGCCAACGGCTATTCCGACCAATCTTTCCGCGACGCCCTCAAATTGGAGATCATGGCTGGCTGGCAGCGCGATCAAATTTTTGATGCCGTCCCGACCACCGCGGACCAGATCCATGCCCGCCAGATTCTCTTTCAAGACCAGGGGAACGCCGACGCGGCTTACCAAAAACTTGAGGATGGCACGAAATTTGCAGACCTTGCCTTTGTCTATGATCCTGTCATCGGGGGAGACCTGGGTTGGTTCGCGCGGGGAATGCTGACCCAGCCGGAAGTGGAAAAGGCCGTCTTCGACCTCGAGCCCGGGGAATACACACCGGTCATCCAAAGCGGCATCGGCTTCCACATCCTCTACGTCATTGAGCGGGACCCACAGCACCCTCTTTCTGTAGACGGCAGACGCTCCCTGCAGGATGCCGCACTGGCAACCTGGCTGCAGGAGGCCCGCACGAAAAGCACGATCGAAATTCTCGTGCCATAACCATGATTCTCCGAATTGGCGGAGCAGCAAATGAACTTCACCGACCGTGATGAGATTGCCAGGCGTATGAAGCAGCGCAAACGCAGACAGCGCAGAGACGTATTTTGGAATTTTTTAACCATCTGCACATTATTGGCAACCCTCGCCATGATCGGCGCTATCCTGTTGATTTACTCCAATCCTTTTATTTCCATCAATCCATTCCCACCCCCGACCCTGCCGGTATTGGTCATCTTGCCTACTTCGACCAGCACCCCCGTGCTGCTGCCCGCAACCTGGACGCCGACCCCCCGACCAACCACGACACCCCTGCCCGTAACCGTTACAGCCACAACCGAGTCAATGCCAATAACGACAGCAACTATGACACCTGGAACTGAAGACCCGGTTGAAGGTGATTATTCGTTCACCATGCAGGCCGCACCTTCAGCGGTCAGAAGCGTGACCTTCAAACCTGAGACCGGTTGTAACTGGCAAGGAGTGGCCGGCCAGGTGGTGGATATGCAAGGCAGACACCTGGTCAACATCGGGATTATTCTTAAAGGAACTTACGACGGCAAGACCATCAGCACTCAGTCGATTACCGGAACCCATACCGAATACGGCGAATCAGGCTATGAATTCCAGTTAAGCGATTCGCCCATCCGGTCCATCGGGTTGCTGTCCTTGCAGCTGGTCGACCAGGCGGGCTTGCCGCTTTCAGACCTGGTGGTCTTTGATACCTTTGACACCTGCGACAAAAATCTCGTTTTGATCAATTTCAGGCAGATAAAATAGACCTTATAAGAACATCGAAAGCTGCGTTGCCTCTTCCAGGCTTATGGGATCAGAGTCGATTAATAGGTCCCAAAGATCGAGTGACAGGTCGGTCCGCAAGGCTAGATCTCGCAAAGTACGGAACTTCATGAAATGCCAGCCTCTCGCGGTTCGTTCACGCAGCCAGGCGTCGCGGTCCAATTTATAGCGTAATAAGGCCGACCGACTCCCCGGAAAGAGAAAGATCATTTCGCAGGTTTCTTCTTCGGTGACATATTTGAAAATTCCACTTAGGGTGGCCTGCGTGGATACGAAAAGCTTATAAAGCGTTTTTTCGTTCTTCAGGGTGAACGGGTTTTCCCCTTCAAGTTCCAGTCCCATGCGTTTTGCGGCTTCTTCCAACAGCTTAATCGTCTCCTGCAGTCCTTTTTGTCTTAAGTCAGGGGATTCATTTTCCTTCAGTTTCCAGGTTTTATCTTTTTCATCAAAATCCGCGTAGGAGTTTAAACAATGAAAAATTAATTCCGCAGGAGGCGTAAAGAAACCCTGGAAGCGGGTATTCATTGTTTTTTGAACCTGATCGTCATTAAGACATTCCTCTTTGATCAATACTTTCACCAATTCGGTCTCAACGCGATCCGCCAGCGTCGTTTGGGTGCTGCCGGGTTGTGCCAGCCACCAGGTTCCGCTATCCAGGTCCTGAGCGGTAGCTTCCATGCGTCTTAAAAATTTGCGATCCTGAAAGGTTTTCGAGATCTCGCTCTGGATCTCGGTGAATTTTTCATAGGTTAGTTGCTGGATGGAAGCAGGGAAGGCCTCATTGACCGCCAGTGCCGCTGCCGCAGCGGTGTGTAGTTTTTGGTAACGCACCGGTTCTCCCTGTTCATTTAGGCAGGAATGCACCGCTTCACGGATGATGCGTTGCAGATTGACCTTTTTCGATTCGCTCGCCAGGGGCTGCGTTTGCCATTCGCTCTGAAGTGGGGTTTGTTCATTTTTCCATGCCAGGGCGTTTAATTGCAACTGACTCGCGCAGCAAGCCTCAAAGGCGGCGGTGACAAATCCGCCTGTCGGTTCGGGCAGAAGTAAAAAAGCGCTGCATTTCTTTTTTACCATGCGTGAGGCCGGCGCGATGGCGGATTGAAGCGCGTTGGCATGCCAGTACCAGTCAAAACGTTGTCTTTCCAAAACGTTTTTAAAATTGGCTGTAGATTCCTTTCCCCACAGCCAGGCTGACCACAAGGTTGCGAGGCTCCAAAAAACCTGGTTTGGACGCGGTAGCACACACACCATTGTCTCGGGGATCAGGTCTGAGTTGGCTGTCAACAGGTCACGCATGCGTCCCTGATAAAGGCAGATTCCTGATTCGGTGGGTAGATCAGGCCAGCGGGTAAGGTTCAGTTCTTTTGTTCGCCGGCTCCATGGATCGATCGCTTTCTCCATGGCCAGCCACAGGTTTTTTTCCACATACTCGCTGGGCGTATTCAAAGCCCTCGGCCGCGCGTCAGGGTCGCTTGCAGGCCGCAGGGAATGTCCAGCGTCGAGGGCGGAAAGAAGCAACGCATCCAGCAGCATGCGTTCCTGACCTTCCATCCTCATTCCCTCCAGTTTATTTATCAGGGTAAACAGGGCGTAGAGCGGACGGGATGAATAGAACGCAGTGATTTCCTGGGCGTTCACGCGCGCAGCCTGGGTTCCTCCCGGTAGCCTTTCCAATGCCCGGGCACGATGAAGAGAGTCCGACCGGCTTATCATTTTCAGCTTCTTGAGGTCTTCTTCTGTTGCCGCGTGTTCACCTTCATCACCGCATGAAGGACAATGATAATTCTTGCTGTAGGGAGCTTCCTCCCCCTTACGCCAGAGGAAATACTCAGCCTGAATTTCCCGTCCGCAGCTGGCACAGCGCGTGGTATACAAGCCGCCCAGATGATCTTCCAAGCGTTCGCCCCCTTTTTTTTGAAGCGCGAGGTCACGAAAAGCCGCTTGAAATTCTCCTTTTTTGGGCGCCCTGGCCAGGCAATTTAATTCAAAGGCGGCAATGGGGTTGTTTACTGCAACCAGAACTTTATACCCGCACGCTGCCATTTCAAGCACTGCCTGAGGACTTGCTCCGATCGGGTCCAACACCCATTTCTCACCGGGAGCGTGGCTCTTAAGCCATTGTGAAACGACACCGGGCGGGAGATCAGGCAAAGTATGTTGAAAGGGAGAGGCCTGGGGTTCCCCCTCTGCTTCAATGAAGGCGAATTTGCCCACTTCATTCATCTTCCCTATAGTATACAGAAAATCAGCGTTCTTGTTAGTCTCCAGTTAAATGAACACCGCCCATCGCAAGGGCGGTATTCATTTTAAAAAACAGTGTTCACAGGCTTTCGAATCACAATTCAGCGTTTTCCTTGATCGCCGGTAAATGCAGCTTGATGTTCTGGATCACATCCTCAGGCAGGACGCAGTCATCGAGTTCGCCGCTGAAATACTTGTTGTAGGCCGTAAGATCAAAGTGTCCGTGACCTGAGAGGTTAAACAGGATCACCTTCTTCTCACCGGTTGTCCTGGCTTCCAGCGCCTCATCCATGGCTGCCAGGATCGCGTGAGCAGATTCCGGGGCGGGCAGGATGCCCTCTGATCTGGCGAACAACACCGCAGAGTCAAAAACCCGGGTCTGTCCCACGGCAACCGCCTCGATCAATCCCTCGTCCACCATGGCTGAAAGGGTGGGGGCCATGCCGTGGTAGCGCAAGCCACCGGCGTGTATGGGGGCGGGAATAAAATCATGGCCGAGCGTGTGCATTTTGGTGATGGGTGCGGTGCAGGCTGTATCGCCATAATCAAAGGCATAAAGGCCGCGCGTGAGTGAGGGTGCCGCGTTGGGTTCCACGGCCAGCAGCCGTGTCCTCTGCCCGTTTTTGAGGTTTTCCCGCAGGAAGGGGAAGGCGATGCCAGAGAAATTGGAGCCGCCGCCCACACAGCCGATCACCACGTCCGGATACTCACCAGCCATATCCATCTGCTTGAGGGCTTCTTCGCCGATCACCGACTGGTGGATCAAAACATGGTGCAGTACGGATCCCAAGCCATATTTCTTGGTGCCGTTGGAGGTCACTGCCATTTCCACCGCTTCAGAGATGGCAATCCCCAGAGAGCCGGGGTTTTGCGGGTCTTCGGCCAGCAACTTGCGTCCAAAATTGGTCTTGTCACAGGGGCTGGCGTTCACCTCGGCCCCGTAGGTTTCCATCAGAAAACGGCGATAGGGTTTCTGGTCGTACGAGACACGCACCATGTACACTTCAAGGGGCAGGTCATAAAACTTGCAGGCCATCGAGAGCGCTGAGCCCCATTGTCCCGCGCCTGTTTCGGTGGTCATGGCTTTGGTTCCGGCTATTTTGTTGTAATAGGCCTGTGCCACAGCAGTGTTGGATTTGTGACTTCCGGCAGGGGATACCCCCTCATATTTAAAGTAGATATGCGCGGGCGTACCGAGGGCTTTTTCGAACCTTCTGGCGCGGATCAGGGGGGTGGGTCTCCAGAGTTTGTAGACTTCACGCACTTCTTCCGGAATATCGATGTAGCGGTCCATGCTGACTTCCTGTTCGATCAAGGACATCGGGAAGAGCACCGAAAGGAATTCAGGTGTCACCGGTGTGTTGTCAATTGGGTTGAACACCGGCGCGGGTTTTACGGGCGCATCCGCGTTGATGTTGTACCAGGCTCGCGGGATGTCGCTTTCGTTCAAAATAAATTTCGTATTGTCGTCCATGGTTTCTCCTTTTTTTTACTTGTTTTTTGACCGACCAGGGACGGAAATAAAAAACGCCCGTCCCAAAAAGGGGACGGACGTTGAACATCCGCGGTGCCACCCCGATTAAGCTGTTTCCCCGCTTTCGTTTATTAACAAAAAACCTCCGGAGGTTGCGCCCGGAGATTCGGAAAAGCCAGCTTCACTCGTTTTAAGTACGGCAGTTTACCTGCTTATACTCATGGCCCTGATAACGGCGGCCTTCCCGGCATTGGCTACTGTCTACTTTCGCGTTCACCTCGCGGCTCTGAGGTCCATTCTCTTTCACGGTACGTACAGGCTTTCACCTAACTTGCCCTGCTCTCTGGAGCGTCCTTGCAAAAAATACTCGTCCTCTTCACAGCCTATGATATTTAATTGAATAAATTATAGGTCTTTAAGATGAAAAGTCAAACATTTTTAAGGTTTTATTCCCCTTAAAAAACCCCTTAAGATTTGTATTGAAGGTTCATCCTGTTTCATCACGTCTTAAATCATTACCAACGTTATAATATTCCTTATTCATTGAAGGTTAAAGTCAATATATTTTTTCAAAACAGGTGATTCGCTCATGGAACCCTTTAAAGAACCGGTGATCTTCTTCTTGTTGGTGATGACCATTATTTTGGTCGCTCCTATGTTGTCCGAGCGGTTTCGACTTCCCGGGATCGTTGGAATTATTCTTGGTGGCATGTTGGTGGGGCCTAACGGGTTTAACCTTCTTCAAGCATCTGAGCCAATGGTATTTCTATCAGAAATTGGTTTGATCTATCTTATGTTCAGTGCCGGGCTGGAAGTTGATTTTCATCAGTTTATGCGTGTCAGGGGCAGGGCGGTCGTTTTCGGGTTGTTCACTTTTTTGCTCCCACAGGCGATGGGGATGTTTCTTGGATGGATCTTGGGATTGCCGTTTTTAGGCATGATCTTGTTAGGTTCTGCCTTTGCCTCGCATACATTAATTGCTTTTCCCATCCTTACCCGGCTGGGTATTACCCGAAATGAAGCAGTGGCGGTTACAGCAGGTGCCACCATTTTGACTGATATTTGTGCCTTTCTCATTTTGGCCGTTGTTTTGGGAGCCAAGGGGGGCAACCTTGAAACCATCTATTTTATTAAGTTATTCGCCTTAATGGCGGTTTTTACTTTGGCCATATTCTTCCTCTTACCCAGATTGGGGAAATGGTTTTTTCAAAAATTCACCGGTCGGGCAATTGAGTTTCAATTTGTTATTGTGCTCTTGTTTATTTCAGCATACGGTGCCAAGTTGATCGGTGTTCACGAGGTTGTCGGTGCGTTCCTGGCTGGTTTGGCTATCAATGCCACTTTACCGCGCAACAGCCCGGTGTCAGGCCATGTTTTATTCATGGGTGAATCCTTCTTTATTCCTCTTTTTCTCCTTTATAGCGGAATGATCACGGATCCGTTGACGCTTGTTCGTAATCCTGAGTCGATCCTTGCTGCTCTTGGCATCGTTTTTGTTGCTTATTTCTCAAAATTCGGCGCATCCTGGATCACGGGAAAGATATTTCATTACACAAAAGCCGAATTTCTGACGGTTTTCGGGTTGTCACATGCTCAGGCAGCGGTAACCATCCCAACGCTGGTGATCGGGTTGCAGGTCGGCTTGTTTGATACCAACTTGTTTAATGCTGCCATCATCATGATCTTGTTGACCTCGATCTCCTCCCCGTTGGTGGTGCAAAGATTCGGCAGGCAAATTCATCCTACCCCCGAACCTGGTGAAACCTCCCCCCTGTTTCACAAGATCCTGGTACCCTTGGCGAATCCTGAAACCCAGGAAAACCTGATCGTACTGGCAAGTCTTGTGGCTCGCATCAGCAGAGGGCAGGTGCTTGCCTTGAATGTTGCCGATGAAGCAGCCCGATTGGCACATACTTCAAAAAATCAAGCAGAAATGCTCGCAAAGGTTCCTGAGATCCTGAATGATCCCGACACACAGGTTGATCTGATCCCCCGCCTCGACCATTCGTACGCCAAAGGGATCTTGAACACGGCCGCGGAAAAAAACGTCTCAATGATCATGATGGGCTGGCGTGGCAAACGCAACCTGACCCAGAATATTCTTGGCAGTGTGATCGATGAGGTGATCTGGGGCTCTGACCTGCCTGTAATGGTTGCGAAATTGAACCATCCGGTCAACGGCATGAAACGGGTGTTGTTGCTTCTACCGGCCAAGGCCATTGCTCCAGAGGTGCTGCGCAGGATCATTCAAGCCGTCACCCTCCTTTCCAAAGCCTTGAATGTCCCTCTCGAAATCTTGGCAGACAAAAGTTTTATTCCTCAAACCAAAGAGATCATCGCCCCTCTGAACCTTAATCCTCCCTGCAAACTAACCCTTATGGAAGGAGAATTGCGGATCGACGATCTCCATAAAAAAATCGAGTGTGATCTGTTAGTTATCCCAGGGTACGGTTCGCGGCAGCGATTTTTAGCGAATATTGGCAATTTACCCGAGCGACTTGCCTCCCGTTTTAATGGCAACATCGTCCTGCTTCATTTTGATCGCTGAAACCTGTGTAAGAACTGCTTAATTAAAAATACGGATCTTTGTGCTTCTGAGTTTATCGGAGGTGCACAAACCTGCCAGAGAACATAACTCACACGGTTTTTCCTGGCTGCATTCGTTGGACCCAATTATCGTTTTCATAATGCCGTGTCGTTCCAGCGTATCCAGCATGGCCTCGACCATCGCTGGGGTGGTGTCAAGTCTCCTGGCCAGTTCCGATGCGGAGGTGGTGTTCCCTTTTTTGAGTTCAGCGATCAGTTTGTCAAGCATCTTACCCTCCGAGGGCAGCAGCCGCGTGAAAGACGAGCGTCGCCGCGCCCACCGAAACTACCAGCATAAGGAGAACGTTCACCAATGACCACTTCCACGAGCCGGTTTCCTGTTTTATAACGGCAATGGTTGCCACGCAGGGAATGAATAAAATTGACACGGTGAGAAAGGCAAGCGCGGTGGCCGGTGTGTAAATTACAGCAAGCGATTGGGCCAGGCTGCCCTCTTCAAGTCCTCCGAAAAGGATCCCCAGGGTCGCGATGGCGTTTTCCTTGGCCACAAAACTGGTCAACAGGGCCACGGTTAATTTCCAATCCATCCCCATCCAGCGGCCAACCGGTTCCACGGCCTTGCCGATCCAGGCCAGGGCGCTGTTTTCAAGACTGCCGCCTGGAAGCATCGAGAGCGCCCAAATGACCACGGAAATGCCCAGGATGATCGTCCCTGCTTTTTTAATGAAGGAAAGGGATCTTTGCCAGACCAGCATGCCGATGGTGCGCATATTCGGGATGTGATAAAGCGGCATTTCCATGATCAAGGCCGCGCGTTCCCCTTTGAAGAGCACGCGGTTTAAAATGATTCCCAACCCGACCAGAAGAAACAGGGAAAGGAAAACCAATCCCCATACCACCCAGATGGCCTGCCGGCCGAAGAAAGCCGGTGCTAAAAAAGCCACCACTGCCAGGCGCGCGGTGCAGGGCACGAAGGGTGCCAGGAGGATGGTCAGCAGGCGGGATTTTTGTGAATCGATCACCCTTGTGCCGATGACCGCGGGCACGTTGCATCCGAACCCGAGGAAGAGCGGCAGGAATGACTTGCCGTGTAACCCCATCCAGTGCATGAAATTATCCATCACATAGGCCGCTCGGGCCATGTAACCAACATCTTCAAGGAAACCGAAGGAGGCAAAGAAAATAACAAGAATGGGCAGGAAGGTTAACACGGAACCTACCCCCCCGATGATGCCGTCCACGACCAGGCTGCTGATCCACACCGGTGCGGCGCTTAACCAGCCGCTGACCAACTCACCCAGGGGGGCGATCAATTTCGCATCCATCCACTCCTGAACTGGGGAGCCTAACGCGAAGGTAAGCCAGAATACAAAACCCAGAATGGCTGCCAGCATGACAAGCCCTGCCACTGGGTGTGCTGCCCAACGGTCCAACCTGTCCGTCAGGCTTACTTGTCCCAAACGCGGATTGTTCACGGCGGCTCTTGTGAGGCGGGCGATCCAATCATAACGGCCTGAGGCGATGGCTAGCAGGGCGTCATCATGGTCCTTCAAGAGGTCGTGAATGTTTTCCCATTCTTCGGCACTCAAGGTTTCTTTCATTCTGACCGTGATGTCTTTGTCACCTTCCAACAGCTTCAACGCCACCCATTTCTCTGGGTATGGTTCTGGAACCTTGCCTTCAAGCAGTTTGAGAACCTTTTCGAGGATCACCTCGTGGTCAGCGCGGATCTCGGGTTGGCGCGGGGTTTGCACGATGTCGGTGGAAACCATTTTCTTGATGACTTTCAGTAATTCCGCTGTACTGGCGGCGTGCGTGGCAGAAACGGGGATGACGGGCAGCCCCAGCGCGGCTTCGAGGACGTTGGCTTCGATCTCCAGTCCTTCGTGCACGGCCACGTCCATCATGTTCAACACCACCACAAGCGGCACGGAAAGAGTCACCAGTTCCGCCACCAGGTAGAGCGACCTTTCGAGGTTGGCCGCGTTGACCATGGCCACCACCAGATCGGGTTTTTCGGTCAGGATGAATTCACGAGTGATCAGTTCTTCCGGGCTATTGGCCGTCAGGCTGTAGGTGCCTGGCAGGTCCACCAGGCGGCAATCCATGCCGTCCAACTTGAATTTTCCTTCTTTTCGTTCGACGGTTTTTCCTGGCCAGTTTCCCACGTGTTGATTGAGACCGGTAAGCAGGTTAAAGATCGTGGATTTACCCACGTTGGGCTGCCCTGCCAGGGCGATCAGAGGACTGTCATTGGTAGCGGCATGAAAAACGGTCTCGTGCAGCGTACTGTGTTGACAGCTTTCCATCAATCCTCGCCCTCGATTTTTACCATGAGATGCCTGGCCAAACCACGGCTGAGCGCCACATGGGTTCCGCGCACGTTCACGATTAATGGACCGCGGCCGTAATTTTGCAGTATGGTCACATTCGTCCCTGGGGTTAACCCGAGCGAACTTAAACGGCTTGATAAACCTCGACCGGCATGCATCAACTCCAGCACGCCGTGATTTCCAGTCTTTAATTCAGATAAGGGGATAAGGGATTCTATTCCTGTGTCCATGAGGTTCCTTTGATTCAGGAAATTTTTCATAATGTTGGTCACCAATTTCGAAAAATAATTAGCTTATGCTAATGTTTTTATTAGTATACCTTGATTATTTTATTTTTGTCTAGTATGATAAACCTCAGAATATTTTAATAAACCGGTCATTTTTTTGGATTTGTGAACATCATGTTGACAAAAGTCAGTTCCACCATTGAAGATTATTTGGGCATTCTCTATATTTCCGAAAGGGATGGGGAATCCGTGACTGGGATCCGCCTGGCTGAATTGCTGGGCGTGTCTGCCCCCACGGTGACCAACACGCTTAAGCGCATGGTCAGAGACGGCTTGGTAGTCATGGACGCCAACCATTCTCCACACCTTACCGATCAGGGAGACGCATTGGCGCGTCAGGTGATGCGCAGGCACATGCTGGCTGAATGGATGCTCATCCGCATGCTGTCATGGTCAAAGGTGCACCACGAGGCCCATGAATTCGAACATACCATTTCAGCGGACGTGGAAGAAGCGCTTTTAAAAGAACTAAATGAACCTGAAACCTGCCCGCATGGCAACCCGCTGCCGGGTCATGAAGACCTTGTGGCGCATTGGTTACCCCTGACCTCCCTTTCCAGAGGTGATCACGTGATCATCAGGCGAATTCACGAATTGGCGGAAGACATCCCCGAACTGCTTGATTTTCTCGAAGAAAAACACATAGAACCAGGCCAGTCAGTGTCGGTGACCGAGATTTTACCCTTCAATGAGACCATTACGCTCAAGGTCGCTGATGAGGAAGTAACCCTGGGTTTTGGCATTGCCCGGCAGATCTTCGTTGAAAAGTAAGAAAAACCCGCATCACGCTGTTTCATGCGGGTCGATCGAGTCCTGATAAAAATCAATTTAGCTTGTACCTTTTTACGCCTTGCACGGTTTTCAAACCCTCTCGGATGTCATCCATGGGGTCATCTTCGATGGTTTTAATGATCAAGGTGACCGTTTGATGGTTTCCGGTTACATCTGAATCCACACCCAGGTTAAGCACCTTCTTCTTCATATTTTTAAAAAGCTCCAGCAAGTCTTCCACGATGCCGGGATTGTTTTCAGCAGTGACCGATATGGTGATGGTCTCGTAAGCTCTGATCAGTTTTTTCTCGATAAAGTTCAATACCACGAGGATCACCAGCATTCCAAATGTGGTGATGAGCCCCGCGTAATAATGTCCCGCGCCGACGGCCAGACCGACTATGGCCATTGTCCACAGCGAAGTGGCCGTGGTCAGACCCTTTACATTGGTGCCGTACCTCAAAATAGCCCCCGCGCCCAAAAAACCAATGCCCGAAACAACCTGGGCGGCCAGCCGGGCGGGATCGCCGGTTCCGAATTCATCAGCATATTGAAAGGCAAGGTTGATCGAAACGGTCATCGCCAGGCAGGAACCGATGGCTAAAATGGTGTGTGTGCGTAAACCGGCCGGCTGGTTTTGTCTTTCCCTTTCAATACCCACCAACATGCCGAGCAGGGCCGCGATACCGAGTCTGATGATCATTTCAGTTTCCGTAATCATGGTCCACCTCTTTCTCTGAGATTATTATAAGACTTTTTGGATCCGCTTCAGCGGACTTGAAAAAAATCCCTCGTGGCGCTGATATCCTTCTGGATTTGCGCTACCAGTTCAGATGGATCGTTGAATTTGATCTCGGGACGCAGATACTCCATGAATTCCAACGCGAGGATCCTGTCGTAGATCTGGTCCTTCATATCAAGAATATGAGGCTCGATGCGTGGAGATGGGAGGGGGTTTTCGAAAGTCGGACGAACACCGATATTGGTCACGGAGGCGTAAGCCTTGCCCTCCAGTACCGCACGGGTGACATAGACCCCGTTGGCGGGGATGAGCCTTTCGACCGGGATTTGCAGGTTCGCGGTGGGCACACCCAACCCGCTGCCGCGGTGCTCGCCGTGGACGACCCTGCCGCTCAACCTGTAAGGGCGGCCAAGCATTTGATTGGCTTGAGAGATCCTGTTTTCTTGCAGCAATTTTCGGATCGCGCTGGAAGACACCATCTCACCGGGGAGGGCGACTGCTTCGGCCACCTTTAAGGCAACACCCAGCCCGGCAGTGATCTGCTGCAAGGTCTCGGGTGTTCCCCCGCGGCCCTTGCCGATGGTGGTGTTAGGCCCGATAATAAGGCCTTTCATCCCATGCTCTTTTTTTAAAAACTCCAGAAATTCATTGGCAGTCATTTCGGCAATGCTTCGGTCGAAGGGCAATGTGACTACTTCATCAACCTTTAGATCCAGCAACAATTCCCGGCGTTCCTCAGCCGTGTTGAGCGCCCGGGGGGTTTGCGCTTTTGCGAAATAGGCGGAGGGGTGAGGCCAGAAAGTTACCACAACTGCTTTGGCTTTGTTTTCTCTGGCTGTCGCGACCAGTTTTTTAATCAGTGACTGATGTCCCAGGTGAACACCGTCAAACGAACCAATGGTGATCCAGGATCCATCGACTGGGTTGGCTGTCATGTCTGTTTTCAAAATCATTCCCCTATTATATGAGAAAAACTTGTTTTCAAAAAATCTCCCCGGCTGGCCGGGGAGGAGTTTTGATCATGAGAAGAAAACTTTCTTGGGTTGCCATTCCCTTTGACCGTCTTCTGTTTCTTCCAGAACCAGCAAAGCGACGAGTTCTCCTTGTTGGCTGACGCCGCATGCTTTTGGTCCGGCATTTTCAGCGGCAGGGATTCGGTGTCCGTGTCGGATGGCGTCCATCTCAGCCTGGTCAAGTTCAATGGCCGGCCAGTCTGAAAGGGCTTCGGCGGCCGGGATGAGATACTGGTACCAGGAACCGTCTTGAAAGGCTTCGTTCAATTTTCGCAGCGGTACAGCGTCTCGCAACGTGAAACGGCCGTTCTTGGTACGGCGCAGGCCGGTCAGGGTGGCACCACAGCCCAATTTGGCACCCAGGTCGTTCGCCAGGGATCGAACGTAAGTCCCTGATGAGCAATTCACATCGATCACCACTTCGGGCGGAGCCCACTCTAAAAGTTCCAAACTATAAACGTCGATGATACGAGGAGCAAGCTCCACGTCTTCACCATTACGAGCCATGTCATAAGCTTTCTTGCCGCCCACTTTGATCGCTGAATAGGGCGGGGGTACCTGTTCGATTCGTCCGACGAATTTTTGCAATTCTGTATTGAATTGTTCTTCGGTCACATTTACGGGTGAGGAGGAAGTCGTTTTGCCATCGGCGTCATAGGTATCTGTGGTTGTGCCCAGCATGATGACTGCCTGATAACGCTTCTCTGAGGCTGAAACGTATTCGCTGAGTCGCACAGCCGGACCAAGCAGCACTACCAAAACACCAGAGGCGCGTGGGTCCAGGGTCCCGGTATGGCCAGCACGACGGATATTGGTGCCGCGGCGGATGGCCTGCACCACGTCGTGGGAGGTCATGCCGGTGGGTTTATCCACCACCAATACACCCGAAATGGCATTTTTTACATCGAAACGATCATTCATTGCGTCACTCATAATTTTCCTCCATCCAGCGTACTCCGTCACGCTCCAATGGTTTTGTCCTTTTCTGTTTTCAAATAAGATTCGGTTATTTTGATCACCTTGTCTTGAACATCCTGAAGAGACCCCGTGCATTCAGCGCCTGCCGCTGCCGGATGTCCGCCGCCGCCCAGGGAAAGTGCCAGCCCGGAAATATCCAGGCCCGGCCTGGCCCGCCAGCTCACTTTGACAACGTCTGGTTTTTGTTCCACAAATAAAACCGCGACATCCAGTTCTTCGATGGCAGACATCAGATTGGTCAGGTCTGCGTCATCATTGCCAGGGTAGGCGGCGTTTTTTCTATCCTCAAGGGTAAGAGACGTCCAAACCAGTCCGTCTCTTCTTTCCATTTTTTGTAGTGCGTAGCCCCAATATTTTGTGGCTTCAAAAGGCCTGCTGATAAGTGCTTTATTGTAGAGCTCGGTGATGTTTGCGCCGAGGTCCATCAGGTCGGCGGCGATGCGCAGCGCCTTGGCATTGGTATTGGAAGTTCTAAATCCGATCGAGTCACTCAAAATGCCGCTGAGCAGGGCGCTGGCCGAATGCTGGTCTATGGTCAAACCGATCTGCGGTATGATCTCGGCCAGGATGGCACTGGTTGCCACGGATTGCGGGTCGATCAGGTTGATTTTTGCAAAATTCTCATTCGTGATGTGATGGTCAATGCAGATATCGGCATCTTTTTGCCCCAATACGCCCCCCAGGCGCTGCAGATCAGAGGAATCCAGCGCGATCAATAGGTCGCGATCCTCCGAAAAAGCCTGCCGGATCTCCGCGCTGCCCGGCAGGTGTTTGAAGGTGTTCGAAACGCCGTCACGCAAGACCATTTGCACGTCCTTGCCGGACTTTTTTATGGCTAATCCAAGCCCCAACACGGACCCGATGGCGTCACCATCCGGGCGGATGTGGGCGGTGATGCCGATCCGTTCTGATTTTTGTATTGCCTGGCGAATTTCTTCAACCACCATAGATCAAATCCTGATCACGCTTTCTTTTCTTCGGCATGGATGGACGCAATGATCTGTTCGATGCGATCGGCTTTTTCTGGTGTGATATCCCAGTGAAATCGCAAACGCGGGAATGAGCGCAATTCGATCCTGTCTGAGAGTGTTTTTCTGATGAAAGGTGTGGCGCTTTCCAACCCTGCCAGAACTTCTTTTGACCGCGAGATCCCTTCGATGGCAGACACGTAAATTTCCGCGTAAGACAGTTCGCGGTCAACCTTCACTTCGGTGACCGTGATGCCTGCGACACGGGGGTCTCTAACTTCACTTCTCGCGAACATCACCGCCAGTTCCTGTTTGAACCGGTCATTAATGCGAGAAAGTCTCAAGGGAGAGGGCATGGGTTCGTTCTTCCTTCCTGGATCCTTCTTATATTAGCTTGTCTTTTCAATCATGTAACTTTCTAGTATGTCACCTTCGCTGAGGTCATTATACCCTTTTAATGAAATTCCACATTCGAAACCCTGTCGCACTTCCTTCACGTCGTCTTTTTCATGTTTTAATGAGGCGATCTCGCCTTCGAATATCTTCTGTCCGTTGCGCATGACACGAATGCGTGTATTGCGGCGTACTTCACCTTGCAGAACGCGGCATCCAGCGATCGTTCCGACCTTGTTGATCTTGAAAATGGCGCGTACCTGCGCCTGCCCGACATTGATCTCGATTTCTTCCGGTTCGAGCATTCCTTTCAAGGCTTTTTCGATGTCTTCGATCATGCGGTAGATGATCTGGTATAGGCGGATGGACACACCGTGTTGTTCGGCCAGGTTCCGGGCTGCTGAATCCGCGTCCACATTGAAGCCCAGCACGATGGCTTTCGCAGCAGTCGCCAGCATCACGTCACTCTCACTGATGTTGCCGGTCTCTGCATGGATGATATTGATCTTGATCTCACCCTGGCTTAATTCGTTCAAGGAATTAATGATCGGTTCGATGGACCCTTGCACATCGGCTTTCACGATGAGGGGTAATTCGCGCACCTCACCGGCCTGGAATTTTGCGAACAATTGCTCAAGGGTGGTCTTCGCGGAATCTGTGGACTGACTGCTCTTTTCCGCTTGTTTTTCCTGGATCAACGCGCGGGCTTCTTTTTCACTGGATACCACCTCAAAGAGTTCTCCCGCAGGGGGGACAACACCGAATCCGAGAACTTGCACTGGTGTCGACGGGCCTGCCCCCTTTACTTTTTTACCGGTGAAATCGAACATGGCTCTGATCTTGCCGAAGGTTTCGCCTGCCAGGACGGTGTCGCCGGTTTGCAGGGTGCCATTTTGCACCAGCAACGTGGCCGCAACCCCTCTGGCTTTATCAATGGAGGCTTCGATCACCGTTCCGGTCACTTTACCTTCCGGGTTGGCCAGGATCTCAATGCTGTCGCTGACCAGCAGAATGGCTTCCAACAGGTCTTCCAGCCCCTTCTTTTGTTTGGCAGAAACCGGGATGACCATGGTGTTGCCGTCCCATTCATCCGGGACCAGCCCCGCATCGGCCAGTTGATGCTTCACGAAATCCGGGTTTGCATCCGGCTTGTCGACCTTATTCATGGCCACAATGATGGGTACGCGGGCAGCCTTGGCGTGCGCGATGGCTTCTTTCGTCTGCGGCATGACGCCGTCATCGGCAGCCACGACCAAAATGACGATATCCGCGCCCTGGGCTCCGCGTGCACGCATGGCGGTGAAGGCGGCATGGCCGGGTGTATCTAAAAAGGTGACCAGGCGTCCTTTCTGTTCTACCTGGTAGGCGCCGATATGCTGGGTGATGCCGCCAGCTTCTCCACTGGCCACGTTCGTGTGCCTGATGGCATCCAGCAGGGTGGTTTTACCATGATCCACATGCCCCAGAATGGTGACCACGGCAGGTCTCTTGATCAACTTCTTGG
>CAZNAF010000056.1:0-17313 GCA_964570925.1 uncultured Anaerolinea sp. | reverse complement strand
TGGCCGGGGAGGGGATTCTGGTTTTATCGGAGGAAAAGAAATACGGAAGGATCTACGAAGCCGCTTCCCTTGTAAAGATCCTTCAGGAACATTGATAGGTAAGTATCATTTCCGGTGGTGAAATGATACTAATAGTTTAAAAAATATCATTTAGTAAATGAGGCTATATGACTCTTTACAAGCTAAGTCCATCCCAACTCACCTTCGCATGGGACGAATGTCCGCGTTGTTTTTATCTGGACGTGGTCATGGGCATTAAGCGTCCGCCCGCTGCCTTTCCCAAGGTCTTCAGCCGCATTGACAGCCTGATGAAACACCTCTTCGCGGGTAAACCCACCAGCGCCATTTCACCAGACCTTCCGCCTGGCGAGGTGACCTTGCAGGGCAAATGGGTCAACTCCGCGCCCATCCGCTTCGATGAGATCGGGGCTGCGTGCTATATAAAAGGTGCTTTCGACTCCCTGCTGGCCTTTAAGGACGGCAGTTACGCGGTGGTGGATTTTAAGACCTCCTCGCCCAGTCAGGCTCATGTGGCCTTTTACGGCCGCCAGTTGAGTGCCTACGCTTACGCCCTGGAACATCCTGCTGAAAAGGCGTTGGCCATCTCGCCCATCAGCAGATTGGGATTGCTTTACCTCGATCCAGTGGATATTGATCACAGCGCGGACCACAAGCGTATTACCTATGGGGGAGAAATGACCTGGCAGGAAATCCCCAAGAACGAACAAGGATTTCTTGATTTCATGCGCCAGGTTCTGTTCATTCTTTCGCAGCCCGATCCTCCAATGTCGAAAGAAAGTTGTCCGTTTTGTGCTTATCGGGAAGATGCTCGTCGCCACGGTTTTTGAAACAGGTGTATAATGCTAATTAGCATATGCTAATTTATTAATGGAGCAAAACAATGATAGCATTTTTTCAAGGAATCCCTTCTGTACTTCAGGCGCTCTTGGCTACCTTATTCACCTGGGGGGTTACGGCCTTGGGGGCTGCTTTTGTGTTTATCGGTAAAACGGTCACACGAAAACTAATGGTTGGCATGTTGGGTTTTGCGGCCGGCGTGATGATCGCGGCCAGTTTCTTTTCCTTGCTGCTTCCGGCCATTGACATGGCTGAAAGTACCGGGGTCCCCGGTTGGCTGCCTGCTGTGGCCGGTTTCCTTCTTGGAGGAGCCTTCTTGTGGCTGGTGGATAAAATTCTGCCACACCTGCACCAGGGACTTGCCACCAGTCAGGCGGAAGGTATCAAAACCCATTGGCAGCGTTCGGTGCTGCTGGTGCTGGCCATCACCATGCATAACATCCCAGAAGGCCTCGCGGTTGGGGTGGCCTTTGGCGCGGTAGCCGCGGGCATCCCTTCGGCGTCCTTGACCAGTGCCATTGCCCTGGCGATCGGCATCGGATTGCAGAATTTCCCCGAGGGCATGGCAGTATCCATGCCTTTAAAAGGGGAGGGATTGTCCCGGGGTAAAGCATTTTTCATCGGACAATTATCGGGTATTGTAGAGCCGATTGCAGGAGTGTTGGGCGCCCTGGCTGTGATTTCCATGCAGTCCATTTTGCCCTATGCCTTAAGTTTTGCAGCTGGCGCCATGATCTACGTGGTCGTGGAAGAATTGATCCCAGAATCGCAGCGGGATGAAAGCACTGATATTGCCACCATCGGCTTGATGCTCGGTTTTGCCTTGATGACCTTTTTGGATGTGGCATTGGGTTAAATCACCAACCCTGTCTTAATCAAAGAAACCGGGTATTTCAGAAATCAGCTTTGAAATACCCGGTCTGGTATAATCTGCTCGGTGCTGAAGTTCCAAATCCTTATCAATTAGATTTTATAATAGTAAAAGGTCCCTCATTCCAGGCCTTGCCACGAGTTCCGCCTGGGGGAAGCAGGTTGGGTATTAATCCTCCTTGAAGCTGGAACTCCAAAGATGCGAAAACTGTCATGAATCTTGAAATCTACAACCTTTTGATCCTGTTCCCGGCGATATTTTTTCTTGCAGTGGTTTATTATCTTGTTCCACAGAAGTATCGCTGGATCGTGCTTTTGATTTCAAGTTATGGCTTTATTACCTGGGTTGGCTCCTGGTCTGTGGTTATCATCATTGCCAGTTCTTTGGCAAATTATCTTTTTGGGCTCTGGATTCACAAGTGCAGGGCTCATTCCAGAATTCTCCTTGGGTTTGGAATTCTGGTCAACATCGTTATCTTGGGCGTGTTTAAATATTTTTCAGCGCAGTTAAACCTGGATGCATCTTTATCAACCTTCTTCCATCCCCATGAAACAGCCATTCTCATCCCGTTGGGGCTCTCTTACTACACACTGCAGAATATCAGCTATCTTGTGGATGTCAGCAAATCCATCACGCCGGCCGAAGTAAATCCGGGGATTTTTCTTGTTTATCACGCTTTTTTCCCAAAGATCATTGCTGGTCCGATCGAACGCGGTAAATCGCTTTTTAGACAAATTCGTCTGCCTGAAAAAATAAAATGGTCGAATATTTCCGCCGGTTCGAGTCTCATCTTGTTTGGTTTATTCAAGAAGGTGGTTCTTGCGGATCACATGGTCACCTTTGTTAATGAGGTATTCGACAAACCCGGCGTCTACCAGGGATTGACTGTCCTTTTAGGGACTGTTTTCCTGGGCTTTCAGATCTACCTGGATTTCTCAGGTTACAGCGACATCGCAGTTGGCATTGCGAAAATCCTGGGCATATCTTTAACGGTTAATTTCAACCGCCCATTTCTTTCACAGAATCTGGTCGAATTCTGGAATCGCTGGCATATTTCATTATCCGCCTGGTTGAGAGACTACATCTTTTATCCATCAAGGCGATTCTTGCTTCAAAAAATGAGATCGTTGCCTTTCCTGGCCGTGCTGCTTTCCCCCATCCTCGCCATGCTGGTCAGCGGATTATGGCATGGGACCGGTCTCACCTTTATCTGCTGGGGTCTTTTCCATGCCGTTTTTTATACCATCGTGGTTGTGAGGCGCAGTCTAACCGGAAGCGTTCCTGCCGAAAGAAGTGCCTTCTTGAAGATCGTGACTATTCTGGTAAATTTTGGGGTGGTTTCAACCGGCTGGATCCTTTTTAGAGCCGATTCCTTGTCCTCGGCATGGACCATTTTCAAGAATATTTTTGTCAAGAGCACCACCCTGGAACTGATATTGCGCCAGGTGATGTACCTCGATTATCTAATTCCCTTGATCGCGGTCCTGCTTACGCTGGTGGTTGAAATTTTCATGGAAATTTTTAAAGATCGTTTCACCTTTGCTGATTTTCCATTGGTCCTTCGCTGGATGATTTATTTGTTGGTTATCCTTGCGATTACCATTTTCGGTGTCTACCAAAAGGGAGCTAACATTTTCGTGTATGGAAAATTTTAGAAAAGTTGCCCTCGCTCTCATTCTTTTGATCCTCACATTGGGAATCGTGGTTTCCGTGAACCTGGCCATCATGCTTGATTACCGTGAGCCTTATCTGAATTCCTACCTGGCCTCCATCCTTGATAAAGAAGAACTCCTGAAAAAATCCACTTCCCCGAAAATCATCCTGGTGGGCGGTTCCAACGTGGCGTTTGGGTTGGACAGTCGGCTGATCAGTGAGAAAACCGGTCTTCCTGTCGTAAACGCGGGGATTCAGGGAGGTCTGGGGATCCACTTTATTATGAATTCCATCAAAGATAATGTTGAACCGGGTGACATTCTGATCCTCTCGCCGGAATATCACATCTTGCTGGATTCGTTTAAAAACGCGGAGATCTTGACTGACCTGTTGATCCTCTATCCCCAGGGATTTTCCTCAATTTCAACCTTAAAGGAAGTTTGGGAGATCAACAAGGTCCTGCCGGCCATACATACGGATATCGTCAGGAACAACCTTGAAATTCAGTTGACTCACGCGCCAACTCCAACGCCGTCCCTCTTAAATGAAAAGGTCTATTTTCGCGCGGCTTTTGATCCTGAAACCGGAGACATCACCACCAATACAAGTGATATTGCCATCCCTTATACGCAAACTTATCAAATGGAGCAGTCGGTCCCGAATCCAGACTTGTACGCAAATATCCGTTTCTTGAACGAATACGCTTCCCAAATGAAAGCGAAAGGGGCGCAAGTGTATTTTCTTTTCCCGGCCATTATTACCATTGAAGACGAAGAGACGCAGATCAAGTTGCAGAAATTAAATGAGATCCTGGCGCAGGATTTGGATATGCCGCTGCTCAATTCCTGGGACGAGGCGCAATATCCGTCTGTGATGATATTTGATACGGCCTATCACTTGAACTCCCAGGGCAGGGAGATTCATACCCTAAAATTGATAAACGAAATATGCGGCGCCAACTCCGATCTGGATTGTGAGCAATAAGACGGCATGGATTAATATCGTTCAACTTCAGCACGGCTTTGAGTATGTTAGAATTTAGACCGAAAATAACAGATCCTGTAAAATAGGAGTTTTCATGAAAGAAGAGATCATTCAAAAGATCGGCGCTTACATCGCCGGTGAGATACTCAAACAACCCAACCGTGTGATCAAAACCGATCAGCCGCTCATTTCAGGCGGGTTGATTGACTCATTCAGCCTGGTTGACCTCGCCTTGTTCGTTGAGGATAATTTCGCGGTTCACCTGGATGATTCCGAGCTGAACAAAGAGACTTTTGATACGCTTGACCAGTTGGCAGACCTGATCCAATCCCGGGCTTCCTGAAGAAATGGCCACGTTTTCCCGATTATTACTCGACTCCTATCGCGAAGTACCAGACAGGGTTTCGATCACCGTCCTCCTGGCCGGCAAGGAAGACCAGCCCATCACTTATAAAAATTTGGTCGAAGGTGCTGCGCGATGGGCTCGTACTTTTGCGCGCGAGGGGATTCAACCCGGAGAAGTGGCAGTGCTCATCCTGCAGCACGGCTTGGACTTGATCTACGCATATTGGGGTGCCATCCTGCACGGAGCCATCCCCTCCATCATGCCCTTTCTCACCGAAAAACTGCAGCCTGACCGTTACCGCGCGGACCTGACCGCACTGGTCTGCATCACCAGGCCGGAATGCATCGTAACCTACCCCGAATTTGAGGAGGAGGTTCGCTCCGCTCTTCCGAAAGGATCCTCTGTGCGCAAGGTCATCGTTTCAGATGATCTGGCTGATTCTGGTGTTTTGGATCTGATTGAATTTAAAGGGCTCACGCGCAGAGAGAACGACATCGTGCTGCTTCAGCATTCATCCGGGACAACTGGTCTGCAAAAGGGCGTGGCCCTCTCGCACGGTGCGGTCTGCAATCAGTTGGAGAGCTATTCACAATCCCTTGCAGTCACTGATGAAGATGTGATCGTAAGCTGGCTTCCCCTTTATCATGACATGGGTTTGATCGCTGGTTTTCTCATGCCCATTCTCAGGCGCATTCCCCTGGTCTTGCTTTCACCCTTTGAATGGGTGCGCGCGCCTGCCCGCCTGATGCAGGCAGTCAGCAAATATAAGGGCACTCTCTCCTGGCTGCCCAACTTCGCCTATAACTTTTGCGCCCAAAAAACGCGAGACCGCGATCTGGAAGGTGTTGATCTCTCGACCTGGCGGGCCGTCTCAAATTGTTCCGAACCAATGCGTTTTGAAAGCCATCAGGCATTTCTCAACCGCTTCGCACCTTTTGGCTTCGAGGAGAGCGCCCTATGCACCTGTTACGCCATGGCCGAAAACGTCTTTGCGGTCACACAGGGTGGGATCGACCGCCCCCTGCTCATTGATGAAATTGACCGGGATGGAATGCAGCAGCGAAAACTTGCCCAACCGGCGCTCAAGGACCTGCCGAGTATAAAAATGGTTTCAGCAGGTAGACCCATCCGCAACGTGGAAGTAAAAGTGATGGATGAACAGGGGAGGGAATTGCCTGACCGGCACATCGGCGAACTGGCCTTGCGTTCCGACAGCATGTTGACAGAATACTATCACCGTCCGGATGCGACAGAAAAAGCCATCAAAGGCGGCTGGTATTACACCGGTGATTTTGGTTACAAGGTGGGTGAGGAAGTTTTTGTGGCCGGTCGCAAAAAGGAAATGATCATCGTGGGCGGCAAGAACGTGTACCCCATGGACCTCGAAGAACTGGCTATGGAGGTTCCCGGCGTCCACCCGGGAAGGGTGGTGGCTTTCGGCGTTTTCAACGAATCTGCCGGGACGGAAGATGTGGTCATCGTGGCTGAAGTGGATACCAATAACCAGGAGGAACGCGACGCTATCGGTGATGCCATCCGGCAGACGGTTACCCGTGGCTCGGCGATCGCTTTGCGCCACGTCTACCTGGTGGACCCCAAATGGCTGATCAAGACCAGCAGCGGCAAGAACGCCCGCACCGCCAACAAGGAAAAATATCTTCTTGAAGTTGCGCAGGCGTCATGAGACTGCTCAAAGCCAGGCGAATCGACAGAATGTTGAGGAAGAAATGAGCAGAAAGGTGATCATTGCGGCTATTTTGATCGTTGCGGCTCTAACCGTAACCCTGGCACTCCTATGGAATCGTACCACTCAGGCGAAAATCGAACAGACTGCAACCGCTCAATTCATTGAGCAGATGAATTCCTTGTCTACCCAAAACGTGGAAAATACCCCAACCACAACAGTGACCAATACTCCTATGGCGCCAACCAGCACCCTTGCCCCCACCATGACCTCCACGCCTGTCGTGGATGCACTCAGGCTGGTTACTTTTGATGCCGTTTATGGTGAAAGCTCGCAGTTCACCTTTGAAATGAGCGGCCAGCAGGGTGAATATTTCGCCACAGCCAGAACACACGAGGGGGACTTGTTCCAATACAGTTGTCAGTTTCATCGTTCTATTGCCAATCGTCTGGTCTGTGCGGGCGGGCCGCTTCCCTTGTATTCACAATTGAATCTTCAGCTTTACCGGAAGGGATCCGGTGAACTATTGTTCAGCCAGGAGGTTGTTTATGATTTCGCCATTCACGGCGAGATCATTCCATCACCGACCGGGGTTTATTGTGAAGTGATACCGCTCACCCTTGAACAAAAGAGAAGTGAGTATAAAGAAACCTCTTGTTTTTATGTGACCTGCTGGCAGACCGGTGACCTTATCTGGCAGACTAAAGACTCCTGTCTTGACCAGTGGCCATTCTTGTGGGATTTTCAACATCCCATGCGTTGACCTTGTTATAAAAAGCAATAAAGGGCTGTGCATCGCTTTTTTCAGTTCATAAAGGGGGATTTATTGGAAAAAATATACATAAAATTTACCGTGGATTAACGAGGTTTTTCGGGGAAATCGCTATAATTAATTCATTCATATTATTTTTGCTTGAAAAATTCCATTCCGTTTTGGATGAGTGATGTTAAAAAATTCAGAAACACAACCCTGTACTGAGTTTGCGCCAGCCGAGCGTGCTGACGAGGAAAAATTATCGCGTCAACATCGATCCTGGCTTAAGCAAGACATTACGCAAATCATTGGCAACGCCATCCCTGACCTTCTTCTTATTCTTAATGAGAACCGGCAGATCGTCTTTGCAAATGATTATTATAAAAAACTTGCTTTTTATGACAGGGACTTTGAGTCTTTTGGGTTGCGGCCTGGGGAGTTATTGAATTGCCGGCATGCCTTTGAAAGCGAAGGGGGATGTGGCACCACAGTTTTTTGCAAAACATGTGGTGCTGTGCAGGCGATTTTATCAAGCATTTTGGGCAAGAAAGACGTTGAAGAGTGTGTCATAAACCGCAGGGATGGTCAGCCGCCCCTGGAATTAAGAGTTTGGACGACACCTGTTGAACTGGATGGGGAAAAGTTTTCAGTGTTCGTGGTGCATGATATTTCCCTCGAAAATGAGCATAGCCGTTTGCTGGACCAGGTTCAAAAATTAGCCATTCAGGACCCATTAACCGAAGTTTTTAACCGGCGGGCGTTTTTTGATACAGTGAACCGCGAACTAACCCGGGCCCAAAGATATCACAGTCCATTTTCGATCATCATGATCGATATCGACCGCTTTAAGCAAATCAATGATACTTATGGCCATCCCGCAGGGGATGCGGTGTTAAAAGAGGTGGTCAGGCTGATTCACCAAAACCTCCGCGAGATTGACACGCTGGCTCGCTACGGAGGGGATGAATTCGTCATCCTGCTGCCTGAAACCGGCTTGGTTGGCGGCCAGAAGGTGGCAGACCGTATTATGAAGTGCTCAGATGAAGAAAAATATCTTTACAAAGATTTTGAGATCCCGATGGCTTTTTCTGCCGGAGTGGGCGAATTTCAGTTTGATATCGATCATGACATTGACGACGTGATCAGCCGCGCGGATAAGGAGCTGTACCTCGCAAAAGCAAGAAGACGTGAACTGCGTATAGATTAATCAATAAAAGCAGAGATTTGTGTGAGGGATTCCATCGGCTGCAATGTGTTGGCAATGAATCGAGTCAAGAGGTTTCCTGAAATTGATAAAATGTCTATGGGGGATTTTCTGTAAAGTTGGATTTTTCAAAAGACCGTGATCGTAACGTCCACCCTGCCTTGTGAAAACTCTCACGCGGAATTCTTTTGGATATCATAATAAAATCCGCTATAATCCAATGGTTTAATAATCCAAAACAAGGAAGATCAATGAACGCGCAAAAAGGATTTGAAGCGGTTTTGTGGGACATGGACGGGGTGATCGTGGACACCTACGAGGGACATTTTTTATCCTGGAAACAGAGCCTGGACGAGGTGGGGCAGGAGTACGATGAAGAGACCTTCAGGACCACCTTTGGAATGAATAACCGTTTGATCCTGAATAAGATTTTTGGCCGCACACTTGAAGAAGATTTTATGCAAAAGATCAGCGACCGCAAGGAAGAGATTTTCCGCCGTGACATCAAGGGCAGGGTGCAAACACTCCCCGGCGTCATGGATTGGCTGCGGCGTTTCGAAAAAATGGGGCTCAAACAAGCCGTCGCCTCTTCCGCGCCTCAGGCCAACATTGATGCCCTCCTGGATGAACTATCCATTCGCGGATTCTTTCAGGCTGAGGTGGCTGGCGCCACCCTGAAGGGAAAGCCGGATCCAGCCGTCTTCCTCCTTGCCGCAAAATTGCTTGGTGTCGATCCCGCGCGCTGTTTGGTGATCGAAGACGCCATCGCCGGGGTCGAAGCTGCCAAACGCGCCGGCTGCCGCTGCCTCGCGGTGCTCACCACCAACCCGGCCGAGGCACTAACCCGTGCTGACCTGATCATCCAGGACCTTACGTCCTTTAACATGGAAATGCTTGAAGATCTTGCCCCATCGGTATTGGCACAATGACTTGAACCTTTTGGAGTTTTTAGCAATGAGGTCAAGCGATGACTTGCCAAGGTATTTCAACATTTCATTGGTATTGCTCAGAGATCTTAAACGCAACCGGCAGGTTAACCTTCTGACAGTACCATAATTCCAACGTCTGGTTGGGGAAGGTCAAAAATTGAAAGTTAGGTCATTCCTTTAACTTGTAGACCATAAGATTTCCGAAGACCTTGTCAAATGTATATTGCTGGCAGACCATGGCCAGAAGATCGTTTTGATTCCTTGTTTCTTCTGCGTTGATCAGACAGTCCCTTTCATTCCTTCCAAGATCGATCCCATCACTGACGATGAAAAGCCGGGGAGGTTCTTCAAGAAAGGCTCCTTTGATCTCATCGATCACCGAAAATTTTTCCTCATAGTCATCCCAATTCACTGCCGCGATTTGATAAAAATATCGTGTAGGCGCTTGTCGATGCGTTGAATTGTAGATCCAGGGCTCCATTCCCCAAACGTAGATGCGGTCCTCCGCACTGGTCGTTTGCGTGATGTAGTGAATGGCTTCTTTTAATTCGGTCTCCGGTCTTGTTTTATACTGCTGAACCATTGCAAGGATGGGGAGAAAGCTAAACGCCATTGCCATTCCAATAAATGAAATATTGAAGATTAAAATAGCATGTTTTTCGGTCAAGGTTTTACGAATAGATGAAATGGTGATACCAAAAGCAAGAATGACCGCGGGATAGAATGTAATGTTGTAATAATAATAATGTTCACCCGAGATCGAAATGAAAAATAAGACCAGCGGAAATAGTAGAAGCGTGATCTCAAAAAGACCGTGATAAGACCGGAGGCTTTGATTTAATTGGTCGATGGTTGGAAAATGTAAGTTCTCGATTTTTTTTCTAAAAAGGGTGGCGAGAATTCCAGTGACTGCTACAACCAAACCTAAGATCAATCCGCTTGTCTGTAAAATGCCAAGGGATGGATCCTGTGTCAACATTTGGTAGATCAACAAGAGCAGGATGATAGCAGCTCCACAAGCGATGAGGGTGATTCTGGCGGTCCGGTTTCTCAATCCCTTAAGCATTTCTGGCAAAGTCGTTAATGTGAATCCTGCTAGCATACCGAGCCATAATCCAAAAGCCGTGATAAAGGGTGGAATGGCAGATATGATTTCCATTTGGTCTAAAACGGATTGAACCCTTTCCACCAATCCTGTTCCGGCGTAAATAAAATTGAACACAAAGGCAGCGTTCCAGTAATCTTGCAGGGCGTGATGGATGCCAAAATAACTGAGGATGATCGCTGAGACAAACAAAAAGCCGGCGCCGATATAGATCAGAGGAACGAACAGGTTCCATTTCTTTTTTAGTATCATGTAGGCAACAAAATATATCCCGATGGCAAGGGCTACGCTGATCAAACTTTGTTTTAAGAAGAAACAACAGGCAAAAGTCATCCCGATGCCAAGACCATACAATTTGGCTGCTTTCGAATCAGGCTTTGACCGGAAAAATTGATAGAAGAACAATAAAGATAGCAAATAGAATGGAAGGGCCAGTTGCTCAGGATTGCTGATTCCCACGAAACTGTTAACAGCAAACAAATTCACCATCACAATGATAACGCTTGGAATGGGTGGGCAGAACTTGACCAGTAATGAATAAGAAAGCACCCCGCTTGCCCAAAGACACAGAAATTCGATCAACCAAATTCCCCACGCGGATTTTGCCGTCAAAAAGGATGCGGCCGCATAAATGAAATAAACTAAAGGTTGCTTGTGGTCCCACGCGTCGGAGTAGGGTACTTGTCCTTCGAGCATTCGATTGCCCACGTATTGATAGACCGCCTGGTCGATTGATGTTTTTAAAGAAAACAATGGAGTATGAGGCAAGGAAACCAGCAAGGCAAAAAGGCCAAAAAGAATGGCCAGGGTGATAATTCGTTTCAAGGGTGATCTCCGCAAAAAGGGACTTGTTTTCACTCAATTCAGAATGCAAGAAAAAATCTGAAAGAATTATAAACCGGAACCTCTTGAAACGAATGGGAACCAGAGATGGGATTGATTCAAATTTGAATACGGCTCGATTTTCATAAGGGAATTTCAAGTAGTAAAAAAAGTAACCTTAAAAAATGCTTTTCCGGGCCTTTTTGGTGGGGTTTGAACTTGACAATTCACATCAAATATATTATAATTATTCTAAATAAGGAATGTTTCTAAAATGTCAGCCAATGAGTACCTAAGCGCTTTGAGAAAAACCGGATTACGAGCCACCCCGCAGAGGATGGCGATCTGGGACTATCTCGTCGCTTCAGAAGAACACCCTTCGGCCATCGATATTTACAAACGCCTCAAGCCAAAATTTCCATCTCTTTCGCTGGCGACCGTTTATAACACCCTGGATGTTTTGGTGGGGATGGGCATGGTCAATGCCTTGGGAAACATCGGAGACGACAGGGTTCACTTTGATGCCAACCTCGAACCTCATGTCAATCTGGTTTGCCGGGTCTGCCACAAGGTAGTGGATACCGACGCCGCCTGTGTTGATGACTTGGAAGTGGAACTACGCCAGAGGACCGGTTATCAAGTGGAGGGGTCACGCATTCTTTATTTTGGTGTCTGTCCGGATTGTCAATTGAGATCAAACAACTAGAAAAGGAGAGAATAAAAATGGAAAACACACAAGTACAACCTGCAGTCATGCCTCGCATCGGAGAAAAGGCACCCGAGTTCACCGCTGTCACCACTCAGGGCAACATCAACTTCCCGGCCGATTATAAGGGCAGTTGGGTGATCCTCTTCAGCCACCCGGCCGACTTCACCCCTGTATGCACCTCAGAATTCATCACTTTTGCCACCATGGAAGAAAAATTTGCCAAAGCGAACACCAAACTGGTCGGCCTTTCGGTGGATGGCCTTTACAGCCATATCGCCTGGCTGCGAACCATCAAGGAAAAAATTGAATACAAAGGCCACAAAGACGTGGAAGTCAGGTTCCCGCTCATCGAAGACATCACCATGGAAGTGGCTACCAAATACGGCATGATCCAGCCTGGTGAAAGCAATACCAAGGCAGTACGTGCGGTCTTCTTTATTGACCCAAAGGGTATTATCCGCACCATCATCTATTATCCCCTTAGCCTCGGACGAAACTTTGAAGAACTCTATCGTGTCGTGGTTGGGCTTCAGACCGCTGATGAGTTTGGCGTGGCCCTGCCCGCTGACTGGCAGCCCGGTGATGATGTGATCGTCCCCACCGCCGGGTCCTGCGGTGTCGCCAAGAACCGCATGGAAGGCAAGGAAGGCGAAATGAAATGCTACGACTGGTTCTTCTGCACCAAAAAATTGGATAAGGAAACCGTCCTGAAGAAGGTTTTGAAAAATTAAATGCAGTTAATATCTGGAGGAAAAATGATCTCAACAACTATGCAAAAAGTTATCAACGAGCAGATCAACAAAGAACTGTTTTCTGCCTACCTCTATCTCTCAATGGCTGCCTGGTTTGAGAATAATAATCTGCCTGGTTTTGCCAAATGGATGCATATGCAGGCCGAGGAAGAATACGAACACGCCATGAAATTTTTTGGCCACATCGCCGATCGCGGCGGTAAGGTGGAACTGAAAGCCATTGCCGGCCCTCAGGTGGATTGGAAGTCGAACCTTGAGGTGGTAGAGCAGGTGCTTGAGCATGAAAAGTTTGTTACCGCATCGATCAACAGCCTATACGATCAATCGGTCGCAGAAAAAGACTACCCGGCCCAGATCATGCTGCAATGGTTCATTAACGAGCAGGTCGAAGAAGAAAAGAACGCTGCAGAACTCGTCCATCTTGTGAGTGTGTTGGGTAAGAACGACACCGGCCTGGTCATGCTAGACCAGCGTCTGGCTCAACGCGAAGCCGATTAGAGGTTCCCAGAATAACCTTTTAGAAGTATTGAGTAAAAAAGCCCCGAATTCTTGTTGGAGAATTCGGGACTTTGCTTTTTGGGAGTCATGCTTACCGTGACTAGGAATTATATAGCCGCTTGATCAATTCGATCAACTCATTGGCGCTCAGACCGAGTGATTTGTAATAGGAGATATCTTTCTTCAATTTATCACGCGCCATTTCATCCCGTTTATCGCTAAGTTCGGCGGATTTCAAAGGTGCCACGTAGCAGCCCCGCCCGGCCATCGTCACGATAAAGCCGGCCCGCTCCAGTTCTTCCCAGGCCGCTTTCACCGGGATCACGCTGATGCGCAATTCGCGCGCCACCGTACGGATGGGAGGCAGGCTGCTGCCTTCTTTCAGTTGCCCTTTAAGAATTTGCGCCGAGATTTGTTCAAAGAGCTGTTGATAGATGGGCTTATCCGACGAGCCGGAAAGGATAAGTTCCAGGGGCACTAAAGATCGACCTTTTCAAAGTTTTTTGCTGAAAAACGGTACGCCAGCCAGGTCAGCAAGGTAAAGAGCGCCAAGCCACCCGCCAGCACCGGGATCTGCCGAAACAGCGCATCGGGGGTTCTTCCGTCCAGCAAGTGGGTCACCGGAGGCAACAGCACCACTGCCAGTTCAACCGCGGTTGTGAATAAAAATGATATGGTCAATGCCGTTAGCATCGGAATGCCAACCTTGTGTCCACTGCGGTAGAACATGGGGAAGAAGAACAGGTTAAAGATACCGTACATCACCAGCGCGCAGCCGAGATACGCAATGTTGGCGTCGATGAAGAAGTTGCCCTGCTTGTAAAGGCTCAAGCTGATCGCTACAAAAACGGAGGCAGCCAAAACCTGTGTCACCTCGAGCGCGGCCATCGAAAGCACACGTGCCTTGACCACGTCGCTCTTGCGTACCGGCAGAAGCACCGAGAAACCGGTGTCATTCTGCGCTTTGGCGTTTACGAAGATGTTGGGGATGGCGATGAACAGAAAATACATCAGCGCCACAAAATATACCCAGTTGGGGATGAGCAGCAGCGCGCCGAAAAGGGGGATGAGGTGGTAAAGCGGGTGGATCACAAGTTTAAATTCCTTGCGCAGCAGGTTAATCATTGGAACCTTCCTTTTTGGCGTGGTAGATCATGATATCTTCAAGCGTAGGCGCCTCGATTTCGAGGGCATCTATGGGATTTAGCTCCGCGGTCTTGATCAGTCCGCTGAACCCGTAGGCGTGAGTTTTGCTTGCGATCAGACGCGGCTCAAGACCAGCCAGCTGTTGCGCAGTCCCCTTCACCAGGCGGTAGGAGCTCAGCAGGTCATCTTTGGTGGCACTCTCGATGATGCGCCCATTCTGGATGTAGGTGATGTAGTCGGCGCACTTTTCGAGGTCGCTGGTGATGTGCGTTGAAAAGAGGATGCTGCGCTCGCCGTCTTCGATGAACTCCTGGAAGAGCTCCAGTAGGTTGTCGCGTGCCACCGGGTCGAGTCCGCTGGTGGGTTCGTCGAGCAGCAGCAGACGCGCGCGGTGCGATAGCGCCAGCACCAGCGAGTACTTGATGCGCATCCCGTTGGAAAGTTCCGCCGGGCGCTTGTCTTCATCCAGGGCGAAGCGGCGCATGTACTGATGGTAGATCGTATCATCCCAGTCGCGGTAGAAGCGCTTCACCACGCTGGTGATATGGCGGATCTTCGTTTTGGCGTAATAATCCACCCCGCCGAACATGAAGCCGATGTGCTGCTTGATCTCCAGTTCGTGCTGGTCGAAATCCATGCCCAGCATGCGCACCGAACCTCCGTTCTTGTGCACCAGTCCTAGCATCGATTTCAGCGTGGTGGTCTTGCCGGCCCCGTTCGCGCCGATGAACCCCATGATGTAACCGCTCTCCAGCGAGAACGAGACGTTTTGCAGGGTGAATTTTTCATACTGCTTGCTGAGGTTTTCCACAACCAATGATTCCATAAATTGCCTTTCTTTTGGCGTTTCTCTTACGCAGAAAAACTGTGTATATTGTATATACACAATATATCACTCATTCAGCGGTTGTCAAGGGTTAAAGAAAAATATCCCGAATTCTGAACACAGAATTCGGGAGTCTGCACAGACCTGACGCTAATTCTATCTGAATACCCCTTGACAAAATAGAACAAAAGTGCTATTTTTAACCCTGTCGATTCGTTCGAAGGGGTAAAAATGACAGATCAAGCCCCCAAACGCAAGCGGGGAGGGCAGCCGGGCAATCACAATCGCCTTAAGCACGGCCGCTATATGGCCAAAGAAAACCTGCGCGTGTTTCCCTCCACTTCAAGCGACCAGCTTTCCACCCTCGACCACCTCATTGTTGCCATCAAGAAGACCATTGATCACACCTATGCGGTTGGCTTGACCTCCACCGATAATTCTGAGATCAATAAAACCCTCCGGTCGCTCAGCCTGGCTGCTTACGGTCTCTGCCGGCTGCTTTACCTTCGTGATAGGCTAACCACCGTCCCGTATTTTCTGCGTCATGCCGGCAAGGAGGAGATTTTGCAGACTCTCACGAAATTAAACAGGCTTTAAGGAGAAGAGTGTTTGAAAAAATACTTGCCACAAAACAAAAGGACCAGGAAATATTGCCTGGAATTCGTTCTTTAATAACTGAAAAGTTCACCCCTGAAGCCGATTCGATTCGAACCGTTCGAACCCGCATTATTTTCAAAAACAAATCAGATCATGATCCAAGATTTGTGGTTGATCGCAGAATTAAGGGCTGAACCAAAAGTCACGAATTCTTTTTTTGGAATTCGTGACTTTACAACTCGTAGGTTAGGTTCTTTTCTTAGCACCCTTGGCGATCTTTGCGAGAGATAGAATAATCTCAATGATGGTCAAAAAAAATCGTGTATTCCGTTTTTCCGCGGTTTGAGGTTTTTCTTTGAGGACTCAATGTGTGGAGAGTCTATCTCAACCCGCTTTCTTGGATCAACCTGGGCACGATCGACTCCCAGCCCACCGCCATGAAGTGGATGCCGCGCAGGCCGGGCAGTCGCTTGACCTTGTCGATCAATTCCAGCGTCATCTGCACCGATTCTTCCTTCGCGTCGGCCACCGCCTCAAGCCTATTGATTACCGAGTCGGGGATGCGCACCCCCGGCACCTGGCGCATGGCCAGCGCGGCCTTGACGCTGCGCACCGGGCTGATGCCTGCCAGGATGGGCAGCCGCGAGGGTACCCCGCGAGCTTCAAGTGCTTCAAGGTACCGTTCAAAGCCTTCGAAGTCGAAGACCAGGTTGGTCTGCATGAACTGCGCGCCGGCGTTGGCCTTCTTCTCTTCGCGCATCGCCTGGATGAACGGTTTCGAAGCATACGGGCTCCCCGCCGCGCCCAAAAAGACCTGCGGGGCGCACTTGATCTCGCGGCAGTCAAGGAATTGCCCCTCGTCGCGCATGCGTCGCAGCAGCCACAGCATCTGGATCGCGTCCAGGTCCCAAATGTCCATGCGGCCGTTGGGCGCCGGTCCCAGCCGGGGATGGTCTCCGGTCAGGCACAGGATGTTGCGTATGCCCAGCGCGCTGGCGCCCAGCACTTCACCCTGCAGCCCCATGCGCGTACGATCACGCGCCGCGATCTGCAGTACCGGTTCCACGCCCTGCTGCAGCGCCACAAGTGAACAGGCCAGCGAAGACATGCGCGGCGTGGAGGAGGGATTGTCGGTGAAATTGACCGCGTCCACCCAATCTTTGAGCAGGTCCAGTTTCTTGATCAGGTCGTCCGCGTTGGCCGAAAGGGGCGGAGCGGCTTCGGCTGTGATGGCGAATTTGCCTTCCATCAGCACTTGTTCGAGGCGTGAGACGGGAGCGTGCAGCGGGGCGGGGTGGGGCTGGTCGTCTCCCTGCCACCAATCCGGCTGCCGGATCTCCTTGAAAAAACGGTCCCATTTCTCCTTGCGTTCTGCCGTTGGGGCACTGACACCCCGCCACACCGCAGCCAGACCGCCGTGTTTTTTAAGGTTTTTCCAGCCGTCCGGCCAGGGGGAAGTGCCCACCTTGTCCCAGTCAAGGGGCGGCAGCACTTCCATCAGCACATCCAGCCGGCCGTACTTCTCGGCGCGCTCGTAGATCTTGTACCACACGCAGGGGCGGGTCTCATCCACGT
>CAZNAF010000055.1:0-17727 GCA_964570925.1 uncultured Anaerolinea sp. | reverse complement strand
GCTGCCATCCAGTTCTGGTCGGCAATTTCCTTGAAGACCGCCTGGGGCAGAGGCCGGATGGCGTTAAGATAAAAGAGGGCTTGTTCGAGCTTGGCGCGTTTTTCTTCCAACTGGCCGTCAATGGCCAGGTACCCGAAAACCCTGACCGGCCCGTAGGGGGTGCCGATGTCTTCCGCGTCGTTGTACTTTACGTCCTGCTCCACCACCACGCCGTTGGCGGCGTAACGATCGAGCACTTCGGCGACGGCCTCGGCCAATTCGCCGTCCACGGTGAGGGAAATCTCAAGCCACTTCGCGTTATCCACCGAGCACATCCTTTAAGACATCCAAAAAGCTCTTTTCTTGCGGTTTGACCTCGGTGCCGAGGGTGACGGCCAGCTGTTCAAATAGTTTGCGCTGGTCGGGGGTGAGACTTTTGGGCACTTCCATGTTCACCACCACCAACTGATCACCGCGGCCGGAGGAGCGCAGGATGGGGCTGCCCTTGCCGCGCATGGTAAAGACCTTGCCTGGCTGCGTGCCGGGCGGGATATCCAGCTTGGCCTTCCCGTCCACGGTGGGTACATCCAACTCCGCCCCCAGGACGGCCTGGGCGATATTGATGTTGAGGTTCAACACAATGTCGTTGCCCTTGCGCTTGAAGAACTGGTGGTCCTTCACCCTGATCTCGATATACAGGTTGCCGGTCGGACCGCCGTTGACGCCGGGTTGACCTTCTCCGGCCAGGCGGATCTGGGTGCCGCTATCCACGCCGCCCGGGATGGGCACGGTCTTCTTGACGGTCTTGCGTTCGAGCCCGCGTCCTTTGCAGGTGTGGCAGGGATGCGAGACAATCTCGCCACGTCCGCCGCAGTTGGGGCAGGTGGTCACCTGCACCATGGAGCCTAAAAAGGTCTGCCTTACCTGGCGCACCTCGCCACGTCCGCCGCAGTTGCTGCATTTCACCGGGCTGGAGCCGGGTTCGGCGCCCGACCCTTTGCAGGTGGCGCACACCTCGTCACGCGTGATCTCGATCTGTTTATCCACGCCGAATATGGCTTCTTCAAAGGTAAGCACGGCGTTGTAACTCAGGTCGGCTCCCCGGCGCGGGGCGTTTTGGCGTGAACGGCCGCCACCCGTGGCGAACCCAAAGAACTCACCGAAGATATCGGCGAAGTCCATCGTGCTCCAATCGGGCACACCGCCGGCACCGTTGACGCCCGCGTGACCGAACTGGTCGTAGGCGCGGCGTTTGTCGGCATCTGAAAGCACAGCGTAGGCTTCGTTGATCTCCTTGAATTTCTCCTCCGCGTCGGCTTCCTTGTTCACGTCGGGGTGATACTTGCGCGCCAGCGTGCGAAAGGCCGATTTCAGGTCTTCCGCTGAAGCGTTGCGGGGCACGCCTAAAATTTCATAGTAATCTCGTTGAGTCGCCATTCCACCAAACCCTTTCCTGTGGTTCCTGTTAGCTCAATATCACGAAAAAGTCATTTTCTAAACCAGCTCGCGACTGCTTGCGGTAGACTTTGTTCAAAACTGCCCCAAAAGAGGGGGATCTCAAGGGCAATAAAAAGGACGTTCGGCAGCCGGTTGGCGGCGAAATTAACCAGGACGTCTGGGGAAGTATAACTTAATCCCATCTGGATGAGGAATAGACTGAAAAGTACGCTGAAGACCAGTCCGACCTTGACCCACTTGCCTTTGCTCGCGATCAGGCAGCCGACCGTCAGTTCAAAAGCGGCCAGCATTAAGGCGAAAAGGGTGATATTCGGCATGACGAGCTCGTTCCAAAAATCCGTGTAAGCGGGGAAGAGCGCAGAGGCGCCGAATGGCCGGTAAACCTCCGGTGAAGACAACGCGAAATAGACATGCAGCGCCCAGCCGAAAAGGTACCAGGGTACCACGAGCAGGCGCAGCACGTTCATAATGGTTGTCTTACCCTTTCGTTTCTCCATTCGGTTCAGCCCGGAAAACAAATTTCAGTTTGGCAGACCCGCAGCGTTCATCAGGCTTGCCAAACTGATCAAGATCAATAAACTCCACTAGATGGACTTAAATTCACCATCCACGACATCACCTGAATCATCACCAGGAGCGGTTCCACCGTCTCCGGCCGCCCCGGCTTCAGGCTCGGGGCCTCTGGGAGGGGGCGTGGCCGTCTGCTGGTACATGCTCGCGCCGACCTTCTGGATGGTCTGTTGCAGTTTTTCCGTTGCGTCTTTCAAGGCGCTGTTATCTTCACCGTTGAGCACGGCTTTCACCGCGCTGACCCCGTCCTCCACTTCCTTCTTGACCTCGGCAGGGACCTTGTCGCCGTTCTCTTTAAGCAGTTTCTCGGCGGTATATACGGCGTTGTCGGCGTTGTTGCGGGTTTCAACCAGTTCCTTGCGTTTCTGGTCTTCCTCGGCGTGGACCTCGGCTTCCTTTTTCATCTTCTGGATCTCGTCTTCGGAGAGACCACTGGAGGCCGTGATGGTGATATGCTGGCTGCGGTTGGTGGCTTTATCCAGCGCGGTCACGTTGATGATGCCGTTGGCATCGATATCAAAGGTGACTTCGATCTGGGGGATGCCGCGCGGGGCGGCCGGGATGCCATCCAGGATAAATTTGCCCAGAGACTTGTTATCCGCGGCCATGGGACGTTCGCCCTGCAGCACGTGGATCTCCACCTGGGTTTGCGAATCGGAGGCCGTGGAGAAGATCTGGCTCTTACGTGTGGGTACGGTAGTGTTGCGTTCGATGATGGGGGTTGATACGGCGCCCATGGTTTCCACGGATAGGGTCAGGGGGGTCACGTCGAGCAGGAGGATGTCTTTCACGTCTCCGCCCAGCACGCCGGCCTGGATGGCGGCGCCCACGGCCACGACCTCGTCAGGGTTGACGCCCTTGTGCGGCTCCTTGCCGAATTCCTTGCGCACGGCTTCCTGTACGGCGGGCATGCGGATCATGCCGCCCACCAGCACCACCTCATTGATCTCGGAGGCTTTCAGATTCGCGTCAGAAAGGGCGCGGCGGATGGGATCGAGGGTCTTTTGAATGAGATCCCCGGTGAGTTGTTCCAGTTTGGCGCGGCTCAGGTTGAGCACCAGGTGTTTGGGCCCGGTGGCGTCCGCGGTGAGGTAGGGCAGGTTGATCTCGGTTTGCTGGGTGGTCGAGAGTTCGATCTTGGCTTTTTCGGCCGCTTCTTTAAGACGCTGCAAAGCCTGACGGTCGTTACGCAGGTCGATGTTGTTGGATTTCTTGAACTCATCGATCAAATAATCCATCACGCGCAGATCAAAATCGTCGCCGCCTAAAAAGGTATCGCCGTTGGTGGAGCGTACTTGGAAGACGCCTTCGCCCACGTCCAACACGGAAATGTCGAAGGTTCCACCGCCCAGGTCGTACACGGCGATGATCTCGTTTTTCTTCTTGTCCAGCCCGTAGGCCAGGGAGGAAGCGGTGGGTTCATTAATGATGCGCAGCACTTCAAGACCGGCGATACGGCCGGCGTCTTTGGTGGCGTTACGTTGGGCGTCATTAAAGTAGGCCGGCACGGTGATGACGGCCTGCGTGACCGGTTCGCCCAGGTAGGCTTCGGCATCCGCTTTAAGTTTGCCGAGGATCATGGCGCTGATCTCGGGCGGGCTGTATTCCTTGCCGTCCAGGGTCACGCGCACGTCGCCGTTGGAAGCCGCGGAAACCTTGTAAGGCACGCGGCTGACGGTTTGCTGAACCTCGGGATCATTGAATTTGCGTCCCATGAAGCGTTTGATGGAGAACACCGTGTTCTCGGGGTTGACGATGGCCTGGTTGCGGGCTGTGCGGCCGACCACTCTCTCGTGGTTCTTGTTCACTGCCACCACGGAGGGAACGAGCCTTTCACCTTCCGCGGAGGGGATGACGACCGGTTCGCCGCCGGTCATGACCGCTACAACTGAGTTGGTGGTACCGAGATCAATTCCAATGATTTTTGCCATGATATCTTCTCCTATCGGGCTACCCGTACCAATGCCGGGCGAATGATTCGATCTCCAAGTTTGTAGCCCTGCCGGATGACTTCAATGATCTCTCCGCTGGCAAACTCGGGGTTATCTTCGTGTGAAATGGCTTCGTGCAGATTGGGGTCAAACTGCACTTTGTTATCGTTAATGCGTTCGATGCCTTCGGCTTCGATCACCGACTGCAATTTTCGCACCACCAACTCAATACCCGCAGCCCAGGCTGAACCTTCTTCACCACAAGGGCGGTTCTTCAAAGCCAGGTCGAGGTCATCCATGATGACGAGGTATTTCTTGATCACTTCGCCGGTGATGTTGTTGCGCTGCTGGGTGTTCTCCCGTTCGATGCGTTTTTTGTAATTGGCAAACTCAGCCCGTTCACGCTGCCAGCCATCCAGGTTGGCAGAAGCCTCGGCCTTGGCTTTTTCAAGTCCGGCTTTCATGTCTTCAAAGGCTTCCAAAGTGACCTCCGGTGAAAACTGTGTGTCTTCCACCGGAAAAGCCTGGTCTTTTTTGTCGCTTTGTGCCGCTTCCTGGTATTCCGCAGGAACCTTGCGCGGCGCGGATTTTTTGTGATGTTCTTCCATGATTCACCTCAATGGTGTTAGATTACTCGGTAATGGTTTCGTTTACCAGTTCACTCAACAACCCCGAAAGAAAACGGACAACGGATATTGTGTGTCCGTAAGACATGCGCATGGGGCCCAATACGCCCAGGGTACCCGTGGCGAGTCCGGGGGTACCGTAGCGCGCCAGTACGATGGAGCATTGTGAAAGGGCGTCGTAAAAACCCTCCCCTCCGATCAGCACCTGAACGCCGCCGACGGACGAACCGTGCAGCACCGTCCGGGATAAAATATCGTGTAAAAGCGGCTTTTCCTCCAGCACGCGCAGGGCGCGGCGGGCGTCTTCCGAGCCGGCAAATTCCGGTTCGGCCAGCACGTTGGTGAGGCCATCCAGGAACACCTCGCCGGAAACCATCGAATCGGCTTGCCGCATCTCTTCCAGGACGATGTTATAGACGTCCTTTTCGAGGGCATTCAAGGGCAGGTCCATGTTCTCGATATCCGCCAGTGACTTTGCTTCCAGGAATGAGTTCAATCTGGCCGCCGTGGTTGACAAGTTCTCCTGTGAAACAGGTTCGGCCAGGGTGATGAAGCGCTGCAAGATCTCTCCACCCAACAAGACCAGCACCATCAAGACCTGGCGTCCGCGGGCGGAGATCAATTCGAGATGTTTGTAATGGGCTTCATCCGGGTGGGGGGCGGTTACCAGGGAGGCGGCGCGCGACTGGTGGGCCAGCACGGAGGCTGCCAGTCGGGTCCATTGTTCCACGTCCTGGCGCATCTGGTAGAACTGGTGGCTGATGGTACGGCGGGTGGAGTCCGGCAGATCGGATTCACGCGCGATGCTGCCGACGAAAAGGCGGTAACCGTCTTCGGTGGGGACGCGCCCGGCTGAAAGGTGAGGTTGGCGCAGGTAACCCAGATCGGTCAATTCGGACAATTCATTTCGTACGGTGGCCGAACTCATATCCAGATTGTATTGCTCCACCATGTGCTTTGACCCGACCGGAGCGGCCGTGCGCACGTATTCGTGGATCACGAGGGAAAGTAGAAATCGTTGCCTGTCAGTCAGTTCGCTCATTTATCCCGTTTTTAGCACTCGGAGGTTGAGAGTGCTAATTACTTGGGAATAATGATACCATGTTCGAAAAATAGGGTCAAGAAATGCCAGCGTGCCTGCTAAAACTCATATAAAAGGTTAACAATCCCGGTGCTGAATGCTGGAAACAGCGGTTCAAATAGGGATCGGGAAAAATGAAAACCCCCGCTCAACAGCGGGGGTGTTTGGCAGTCCAATTTCTGCAATTATTTGGTGTCTTTCAATTTTTGCATGAGCACGATGATCAGGAACATGCCGATATTCAGACCGATCAGGTAATACCAACGCGTGAACACGTTGCCCTCAAGGCTCGGACGGAAATCATCCACGAGCATTTTCAGCATCGTTTCGGCACCCGAAATGGCTTTTTGGCGGTCTTTTTCCCAGGTGCTTTTTACTTCGCCGTAGTCTTCCATTTCGTCGCCGTAATCCGTGAATTGATCTGAGGATTCGTCGGCCATCAATTCACCCTGCTCCTTCTGCAGGTCAAGGTATTCATCCAGCTGGGTTTTAACGGATTCAGCAAATTCTTCCTCCTGGTCGCCGCGCAGGGTGAAGTAATCTTCCATCTGTGCCTGGTTGGCGGCCATCCAGGCTGCCATATCCGCCCTGGGAGGGATGGGTGTGAGCGTGGGAACCGGCGTGAAGGTGGCCAAAGGCGTAAAGGTTGGATGAGGGGTATAGGTCGCCAGGGCTTCGGGTTTAAGCGGTTTTTCCGGTTCAACCTGTGCCAGGGCGGATTTCGATTCGTCGTCATAATAACTGGGAGAGAACAAGCCCGGGATGCCGACGCAGCGCTCAAAGAGAGTACTGCCCATGCAGGAGCACTGCTCCTTTTCTTCATCGCTGAGCGCGTTGCGTTCGTCTTCGGGTAGTTTCCAGCACGGGTCGGCAGCTAGAACCTCCCCCATCTGGGTGGACCTGACAAATCCCTCAAAGGACCAGCGCGTGGGGATGATGATGGAGATGATCTCCCCGCCCGGGATCTGTTTGAGGGGCAGCAGTACCCCCGTGAACAGGAATTGTGGCACGAGAACCGCGATCACCACGATGAGGGCCGCGTTTTGGTTCGGCACCAGAGCCGAGACCAGCAGACCGGTCAAATAACCTGCCAGAATACCAAGCACCATGGTGATGTAAAGGTAAAGATAACCGATCGGGTCAGGGATGACCGGACGGGTGAGCAGGATGAGGAACAAGAGCAGGAATCCGCTCTGATAAATGGCCAGCACCACGCCCACCCATAACTTGGAAAGCAGGTATGGCAGCAATTTGAGATTGACCGCCCTTTCGCGTTTGTAAATGTCGGCTTCCTTTACGATCTCGCGCACACTGCTGAGGGACCCCACCAGGGTGCCCACGATGGCGGCCATGAACCACATCACCAGGATCTTGGTAGCCTGACCTGAAACCGGATCAAAGAGATCGTTGCCCCAGATGAAGTTCATCAGGCCAAGCAAAGGAGCCAGGGCGAGCATGAGCCCCAGGGTCACCCTGTCCTGGAAAATGATCCTCAAATTACGAGCCGAAAGGATGAGGAACTGGCGCAGCCCGGAAACCTGTCGTTTTTTAGCCGGCTGCATCGGCGGTGGTGTGCTGCCGGCAGCTGGTAGCTCGGTCTTGCTTTGTTTCTCTCCCTGGTAAGCGCGAAAACGTGCATCCCAGTCCGCAGCGCTGCCGCGCTCGGGGTCGTTGAGGATGCGGTAAACGTCGTCGAATTCGATGTTCTTTTCCAGGCGTTCACGGTCGAGCCTGTATTGATCGAAATAGACCAGCGCTTCTTCCGGCGGACCGAAAAAGGCCACGTATCCGCCCCGGGTCATGATGACCACCTTGTCGCACAAGATCACGTTCTTGGTGGCATGCGTGACGATAAAAATGGTTCTGCCCTGGTCGGCCAGGCGGCGCAGCAGTTTCATCATGTCATATTCAGTGCCGGGGTCCAGCCCGCTGGTGGGTTCATCCAGGAAGAAGAGGCGGGGTTTGGTGAGCAATTCGACCCCGATGGAAACGCGTTTCAGTTGACCGCCCGAAAGGAGGGAGATGGGCAGGTTTCTCCGTTCACTCAGCCCCAATTCGGCGAGAGTCGAATCCACTGCCTTTTTTCGTTCCGCGGGCTGGGTGTCTGGCGGCATGCGCAACTGCGCAGAATATTCCAAGGCCTGTTCGGGGGTAAGCTCGAGATGAACGATGTCTTTTTGGGGGACGTAGCCGATGTCGTTGCGGAACATGTCGTAATTCTGGTAAAAATCCATCCCGTTCACCAGCACCTGCCCGGATGTGGCGCGCCTGAAGCCATTTAAGGCGTCCATCAGCGTGGTTTTTCCTGCTCCGCTGGTTCCCACGATGGCGACGAACTCGTTGGCGCCGATGTTCAGGTTGATGTCTTGCAGCAGGTTGGTCTTGGGATTGACCTGTTTGCGCAGGTGAAGCGCTTCAATGGTGACGCCGGTTTCCTCCGCGCCGCGCAATTCCGCGCCGGTGAATAGGAATTCACAGGGGCCGATCTTGATCGTATCGTCAGGCTTGATCCATTCAGGCGCGTCAATCGCTTTTCCATTTAAATAAGTGCCATTGGCCGAATGCAGGTCGGTAATGCGGTAGCGCGTGCCCATGCGTTCGATCACGGCGTGATAGCGGCTGATGGTGGGATGGTTGAGGACGATGCCGTTGTCAGAGGTGCGTCCGATCACGATACGGTCCTGGTCTTTGAACACCAGGGGGTAGTTCTGCCATTCCACCTGGATGTTCTCTCCTCCCACGAACATGGTGTTCATGGCCCCGGCTTCTTCCTGTTCTCCGGGGGAGCCGATCGGTTCGGTATTGTCTGATTTGCTTTCCGGTTTTAAGGTGAAAGTGTATTGGTCAATCGTAAAGGAATCACCGGTCTGAAGCGGCGTTTTTACCTCAGCCTGGATCAACTCGCCGTTCAGATAGACCCCATTTTGAGAACCCGGGTCGAGTAAAAAGACCTTTCCCTTTTCAAGGCTGACCACGGCGTGATGCCGCGATACCGCTGAGGACGTCAGCTTTACCTTTGCGTCTTCACCGCGGCCGATGATGACATCCTGTTTTCCGAGCGGCATCCTGCGCCAGATGAGATCCCCTTCATGCCATACCAGACAAAATGAAGCCTCCCTCTCGATGGCGGCAACGGTCAGCGAGAAACCGCCCACGTGGATCGCCTGTCCGGGTTGAACGGAGACGCGTTGACGCGGATTGAGCGGAGCGCCGTCCACCTGGGTGCCGCTGGCTGAGCCAAGGTCCATGAGTCCAACCTCGCCATCCTTAAGGTCCAGGCGGGCGTGGTTTCGTGAAACTAATTCACCCACCAGGAGGACAGAGCACTCCATGGACCGCCCGATGCGATGCTCTCCATCGGTGAGTGTAACCACCCTTTTATGTTGAAAAGGGCTTGAAATCGTGATCTCATAATTCCAAATTTTTGCCATCCTCCACCCCGTTCACCAGCAAACTAAACTCAATGAATTGTACGCACAGGAAAGTCAACTTGTTAATTGTACACTTGATGCAAATGCGAATTCAAGGTTTTAGGGTTTGTCATACCATGCAGGCTGTCCTTTTCAGACATCTGCGGGAATTTCGCTCTATTCTGATGCCTCGCGGTCTGGCAGGTTAGAAAACTTGCGCAGGGGGAAAAAGCCGTAAACACGAAGCGCGTAACGGACGAAGGGTTGGCCGAATTTTTTTACCAGGAATTTTGTTTCCTTAAAACTTGAAACGATGATGAAAATAAAGGTAATGACGCAACCAATAACAAAGGTGAGCGACAACTGAAGTTGAACATTCAGGCGTGGGATCACAAGGAAACCCATACCAATATCCGCGACGATGATGCCCAAATAGATCGGGTGCCTGACCCAGGCATAGATCCCTGAGACGCAAAAGTCCGAGACGGCATATGCTGCATGGCCGGCCCAGGCGTGACGAGACCCTAATTCTTTCTTGGATAAAGCGATGATAAAAACCCCGGCACAAACGATGATCAGGCCTAGCAGATCAAATAATCTTACTTCTTCCAAAGTCCATAGAAAATACAGAAAACTGACCTGCGGGACCAGGTAAGCCACGCGCATAATTGTCATCCAGACTTTTTGGAACAATGGCCTGGTTTGCTTGTTACGGAAATCTGAGATCAGGATAAGAAAAACAAGAAAAAGGATCGAGAAAAAGATCTGAAAGATCAACACGGCTGTGGTCCATAACGCTAAGATAAATTACGTCCACCAAGAGTGATGCAATTTCTTAATAATTCATAACCGAACCATGTTTGGGAAAATAACCAACCACACAAGAAGGTCAAGCTGACGATGTAAATGTATTGTACAACAATCTTCTGTATTGGAGATGGTCAATAAAACCCCTTCATAAGGTATTATCCTACCGGGTATCCAATCGACGAGTGCGATACTATAATCAAGATCATGAACATAACTTCCCCTGGAAACAGGCTTCCGCGTTTTCTGATCGAAAACATCGGCACCACGCTCATCATCGTGGTGGTAACGCTGATCCTGAAGTGGCTCGAAGGGCTCATGGAAATACAGGTCATCGCCCTCTTATACCTGCTTCCAGTTTTGGCGACCACGGTGTTTTGGGGATTATCCTCAGGAATTTTGGCTGGTTTGCTGGCGTTCCTGGCTTTTAATTTCGCCTTTATCCAACCCTATTACACGTTTCACATCCATAAAACCCAGGATCTGATCACCCTCATTATTTTTTTGATCGTCGCGGTGGTTTTAAGCCAGTTTGTCGGGCAGGCCAGGGAGGCCGTGCGTCTGGCCAAGAAACGTGAGTGGGAAGCCACACGTATGTATGAATTGATCTCGGACCTGGCCGGTTTGGCGGAAATTCAAAACGTCATGAGTGTGCTGGCAGATAAATTGCTTGTAACCTTCAACCTTGATCAAGTTGAAATCATAACCCAGGACCGTTTGAGTAGTTCGAATCTTACCTTGGTAAAACCTGTCGACAGTGAACCTGCCGGTGACTGTGATCTAACCGCTCCGATGTTTACGGCAAGAAACACCGAGGGAGAAATTCGCCTTTGGTCGAAACAAAAAATCCTTACCGCGGAGGAAAGCCGATTGCTGGCTGCGTTTGCCCACCAGGGAGCCCTGGCGATCGAACGTATTCATCTCTTCAAACGGGAAAACATGGCCAAAGTGCTGGAGGAAAGCGACCGCATCAAGACCTCCCTGCTCAACTCGGTCTCGCATGAGCTCCGTTCACCCCTGGCAGCCATCAAAGCTTCAGTTTCCAGCCTGCGCAGCGGTGCGGTAGGCTGGGAAACCCCGGCCAGGACCGATCTGCTTGCCACAGTGGAGGAGGAAACTGACCAATTGAACTTGTTGGTAGGGAATTTGCTGGATATGTCGCGTATTGAGGCCGGTGCGCTTAAGCCCAAAGTGCAATGGAATTCCATTGAAGAGATCATCAAAAGCGCGGTCTCAAAAATGAAGGGTCAATTAAGTCATTATCTTGTTGAATACCGATTTGAAAACGGCCTGCCTCTCATCCCCACCGATTACGTGATGATGGGGCAGGTGTTTGGCAATTTGATCAGCAACAGCATTAAATACGCCCCTCAAAACACGGCCATCGTTTTTTCGGTTGAAAGGTCAGAAGATGGCTTAAGGGTCATGGTGACCAACCAAAGTTCACGCGTTCCTGAAAAGCACCTCGATCATATTTTTGACAAATTTTTCAGGTTATCTGGAACAGACAAGATCACCGGCACCGGGCTGGGCCTTTCCATCTGCCGCGGGATCGTGGAGGCGCATGGGGGAAGAATATGGGCTGAAAACAGACCTGAAGGATTTACTTTTGTGATGATCCTGCCGGTCACCCTGGATGGCAGTCTGCCGGAACTGCCAAAGGACGAAGCCGATGGATAAAGACCCTTTGATTTTACTCATCGATGATGAGCCGCAGATATTGCGCGCCCTGAAGACCATTTTAGGCGCGGGACATTTTCGAGTGATCTCGGCGGTTAATGGCGAGCAGGGCATCAGCCTGGCCGCATCTCAATCACCGGACGTGATCATCCTCGATCTGACCCTCCCGGATATGGATGGCATCCAGGTCTGCGAGGAGATCAGGCAGTGGTCTTCTGTGCCGATCATCGTCCTTTCTGTACGTGAAAGTGAACGGGACAAGGTCTCTGCTCTCGATAAAGGCGCGGATGATTACTTAACCAAACCTTTTAATATTGAAGAATTGTTGGCGCGCATCCGTGTGGCCTTAAGGCATTCCACACAATCACTCGGTAACAAGGAATCGGTGATCAAGGCAGGCGGTCTGGCCATTGACCTGGCGCGGCACATCGCCACGTTGAATGGAGAAGAGATCAAACTAACTGCCACCGAATTTAAAATGTTGTCTTACCTTGCCGCACACGCCGACCGGGTGTTGACACACCAGGCCATTCTGACCCATGTGTGGGGGTTGGAAGAAGCCGATCACATCGAATACTTGAGGGTTTATATCGGCCAATTACGCCGCAAGATCGAGGTGGACGCGGATGATCCGCAGATCCTGGTGACGGATCCGGGCATCGGCTATCGTTTTAAGGCAGGTGAATAAGGATAATTCTTTATTTTTTCTTTATGATTCCCCATTAATCTTTGTTCGTTTTTTATGCTTTTTCAATAAACTTTCTGCTATTCATCGCAGAATTTTTTATTGGATATCGCAGGAGACATTTCGAACATGATTAATGAAAATGAAAACGGCACCACGGTTATCGATCTATCAGCTGGCCACCACCCGCGCAAGAGCTGGCACCAGTTATTCATAGGCCACCCTCTGCAAACTGCCGACGCACCCAAGCAAACCATCGGCAAAGCCATTGGCCTGGCTGTTTTCGCATCAGACGCTTTGTCTTCCACGGCCTACGCTACCCAAGAGATCATGATCATTTTGGCTATTGCCGCCGGGAGCGCGATGCAATACGTCTTTCCGATCTCGATCGCGATCACGATCTTGATGGCCATTGTGACCATTTCTTACGAGCAGACCATCCACGCCTACCCTGGGGGAGGCGGCGCCTATATTGTTGCGCGAGACAATCTGGGGGAACTGCCTGCCCAGGCCGCTGGCGCGGCCTTGCTAACGGATTACATTCTCACCGTGGCGGTGTCCATTTCTTCGGGTGTGGCGCAGATCGTTTCGGCCTTCCCGGATCTTTTCCCCTACCGGGTCGTGATCGCCGTGGCGCTCGTTTTCTTTGTGATGACCATCAACTTGCGCGGCGTCAAAGAATCCGGTATCCTGTTTGCCATCCCTACGTATTTTTTCCTTCTCACCATGATCCTCACCATCGGGGTGGGACTCTTCCGTTATTTTTCAGGAACGCTTGGAGCCGTCATCAACCCGCCGCAGATGCACATCGAAGGGGCAATTGGCGTGGTAACACCCTTCCTGCTGCTGCACGCTTTTTCCAGCGGCACCTCTGCTTTGACAGGGATTGAAGCCATCTCGAACGGCATCACTGCTTTTAAGGAACCGAGAAGCAGGAACGCGGGAACCACTTTAATTTTCATGTCTGTCATTTTAGGCACTTTGTTTTTGAGCATATCCTTTTTATCAGGAAGGGTTGGCGCTGTCCCCTCGGAATTCGAGACGATCATTTCTCAATTGGCCCGGACTGTTTTTGGAAATCAGGGTGTGGCATATCTTGCATTGATCGCGGGGACTGCCATTATATTGATCATGGCTGCCAATACCGCCTTCGCGGATTTTCCCCGTCTTGGCGCATTGCATGCAGCGGATGGTTTCCTTCCCAGGCAAATGACTTTTAGAGGCAGCCGCCTGGTCTATTCCAAAGGAATTATTGCTTTAGCCATTCTGGCCTCATTACTGATCGTTCTGTTTCAGGCAAATGTCACACGCTTGATCCCTCTTTATGCGATCGGGGTGTTCCTTTCATTTACACTTTCACAAGCCGGCATGGCAAAACGCTGGTGGAAATCAGGAAAACTATCAAAAGAGGAAGAACTGGTCGAACCCGGTTCGATCATTCGGCATGATAAAAAATGGAAATTGAAAATGGCCATAAACAGTTTTGGCGCACTGTGTACTTTTGTGGTCATGATCGTGTTTGCTATCACCAAGTTTAAAGATGGCGCATGGATCATCGTGATTCTAATCCCCACCCTGGTTACGACATTTTTCGCCATCCATCACCATTATTCATCTCTTGCCGAAAAATTATCCCTCAAAAATTACAAAAATAGTGTTCGCATCAGCCGGCACCGTGTCTTGGTTCTGATCGCCGGGGTGCACCGCGGTTCGCTGGCCGCGCTGGCCTACGCACGTTCGCTGGGGCCTGATGTGACCGCCATTCACGTGTCGACCGAGCCGGCCGAATCGGAAAAAATTCGCGAGAAGTGGGAGTTGTACGGCGAAGGAACCCGCCTGGTTATTTTGAATTCCCCTTACAGACTTCTCGTCGAACCTGTGCTGGATTACATCCAGACCCTGTTGACCATCCGCGCGCCTAATGAGATCCTCACCGTGGTGGTGCCGCAATTTGTTCCCGCGCACTGGTGGGAAAACCTGCTGCACAGCCAGACGGCTTTGATGCTGCGCTTTGCCCTCATCTTTAAACCAGGGCTGGTGATCCTGGAAGTGCCCTACCAGGTTTAATGAACTTGCTGAATAAAAAACCGGATGGAATGCTTCTTTCTATCCGGTTTTTTTGTTGAAATGTATACCCAAAAATTCTCTTTTAATATAAAATCGTTAAGGCAGGTCATTGTTGCGAACATCATAGAGACTTGCTTCCTTAAAACTTATTAAAAATTCTGGCGGTAAAAGGAATGACAATGTCTCACTTTATCTATCCATTTTCATTTGATGATGACACACCCAACAAAATACAAGGCTCCCTCGAGCTTTCCGAACCGCTTCCCTACCAGAACCAAACAGGAGGCGGTTTTTTCCGCACCGGGCGGCTGCAGGTGAACGAAATTCCGCCGCTGGAGATCGTTTTTTACCATAACGCGGCAACCGCTCAATTCATCTATATGCGCGACAGTATCCTGGACGCCAACCTGATGGAGATCATCGGACTGGACCAGGGTAGCGTCTACCGATCGGGCAGGCAGAAATTACCCGGACAGCTTTGCCTCGGCGCGGACCGTGTTAACTTGATCGGGCTGGCGATCCAAAACATTTTTAGCGCGCCGCCCCTGGCCTCCACCGTCCCGCAATATGGGCAGCACAATCTGGCGGTTTTCCCCATCGCGCGGGAAGGCCTGAAATACCAGGTGGCTGAGGCGATCTATTCGAACTACGGGTATTTTTGTGACGAAGTGGTATTGGATGCCCACCACGTTTTTGACAGCTCGGTGCCGGTGTATAACCGTACAGTGGAATTGACCCTTTTCAAAGATAAAGACCTCGATCACGCGCAGAAGGAGAACATCGCCGTGGCATTTTTGGCCGACAGCATCGCCAGCGGGCTGGTCATGAAGGAGGTCATCCTCAGGGTGAGCGAACGTTTTGAGAACCTTAAACAGATCGAGGTGATCTCGCCCTTAAGCACCGTGCGCGGACTGTGCCGCATTGCCCAGTCGGAGGCCATCGTGCATACGCCGGTGCGCATTCACATCTTTGAAACGCTCTTGAACGCGCTCCCGCCGGACTATTATTATTCCGCACATTTTCAGGACCCGCGCTTTCACATCTGCCCCGAACTCGAGCAGGAATACCGCGCCTGGTGGGGCAAAGACGCTCAGGGCAACGTCATCGCGGATACGGCCTGCGCAGGGTACGGCTGGAGCGAGGTGTTCTACTCGCCGCGCAAGCAGATCCAGATGATGAACAGCCAGCTGAGCGCCCGGCACGACCTGACCATTGCCGAGATCGTAACGCGCAATCTTCAGTCTTGATCGATCTCGATCGTTTTTCCGTTCACCTGCTGGGAAATGGCAACCGGCACAGTGCCGACCACGGCCTTTTCGGCGAAGCATAATCTGTGCGCAAGGCGGATGAGGGTTTTTATTTCGTCGAGCTCACTTTCTGAATCCAGGGCGATGTGGATCTCAAAACGGTCGCAATACCCCTCGGCATCGCCTTTGAGCACCGACCCCTCTTCGTGGAAGTGGGCGGTTACGGTCACCGTTTCGTTGCGCACATCCAGTTTCTTCTTGTTGGCCACCTGAGTGATGTGAGAGATGAGGCACAGCGCCATGCCTGAAACGAAATAGGTCAACGGGCTGGGAGCGGTGCCCTCCCCGCCGGGGATGTAACTGCCCTCGTCGCTGATGAAGGCGTATTCGCGCCCGGTTTCGGGCTGGCCGGCCACGGCCAGTTTGCGCCATTTTTCTATACTCGTGGCTTTGGAGGTGACGACGATATCGCGCTTGCCTTTGCCCTGATGGGCTACCAGATCGGTCATTTCGGCTCCTTTGTCTAGATCTTGTTTTTTCCGGTAAAAGCACAGGCTTTTCTCTGCGCTCTTTGCGCCTTTGCGAATGATGCTTTTAATAATTTTATCTGGTTCTTCTCTCAAAAACTCGCAGATTCCCGCGCGCCGGTGTTGACCGCCTTCGTATTCGCTCTTAAAATGAGAACAAATAAAAATCCCGATCCAGTTGGAGCAAGCATGTCCCCTCAACCTTTTGATTCCAAACGTGCCGCCGTATACCAGGACGTTCCCGATGAGAAGTGGAACGACTGGCGCTGGCAGATGTCTCACCGCCTGAACTCCGTGGAGGATTTCGTGGGTGTATTAAAACTGACCCCCAGCGAAGAAAAGGCCCTTTCCACCCCGGGGCTCTTCCGGGTGGACGTGACGCCTTATTACGTCTCACGCATCAACCCCGACGACCCCAATGACCCCATCCGCAGGCAGATCATCCCCACCGCGGGGGAAGTGGATGAGTTCACCGGCATGATGGAGGACTCCCTGGCGGAGGACCGCCACAGCCCCGTGCCTGGGCTGGTGCACCGCTACCCGGACCGCGTGCTCATGTTGGTCACCACCCAATGCGCGTCTTACTGCCGCTATTGCACGCGCGCGCGTATTGTGGGAGACCCCACACAGACGTTTTCAAAGGTCGATTTTGAAGCACAGCTGGATTACATCCGGCGAACCCCCCAGGTGAGGGACGTGCTGCTTTCGGGCGGCGATCCGCTCACGCTGGCGCCCAAGGTCCTTGACGATCTGCTTGCCCAGCTGCGCGACATCCCCCACGTCGAGATCATCCGCATCGGCTCGCGAGTGCCCGTCTTTATGCCCATGCGCGTGACGGAGGAACTGACCGAGACGCTGCAAAAGTACCACCCCCTGTGGTTCAACATCCACGTCAATCACCCCAACGAAATTTCGCAGGAACTGGCCGAGGCCGCGGACCGGCTCAGCCGTGCCGGCGTGCCGCTCGGCAATCAGTCGGTACTGCTGGCGGGGGTCAACGACTGCGTGCACATCCAACGCGACCTGGTGCAAAAACTCATCCGCATCCGCGTGCGGCCTTACTATCTCTATCAGTGCGACCTGGTCGAGGGCGCGGGGCACTTCCGCACCCCCGTGGCCAAGGGCATCGAGATCATCGAAGGCCTGCGCGGACACACCACCGGTTTCGCCGTACCCACCTTTGTGGTGGATGCCCCCGGAGGGGGCGGCAAGATCCCGGTCATGCCCAATTATCACCTCAGCTCCTCGGACCACAAGTTCGTGTTACGCAATTACGAGGGCTTCATCACCACCTACGAGGAACCGCAAGACTACAAGGCGCACGACCCCAAAACCTGTCCGCATTGCCGCAACAAACGCGTGGAGGAGGGCCAGTCCGGCGTGCACGGCCTGCTGCAGGGCGAAGCCATGTCCATCCAGCCGGAGAACTTCGACTCTCTGCACAACCGCGGCGGCGGGCAGCACCGCCTGCGTGCGGACAGCGATAAGTGGAAGCCGTTGGGGATTGGAGCCGAGTCGGAGCCTCGGGATTCATGAAATGTGATGGGTGCTGGTTGAAGATTGGTGATTAGTGAATGGTGATTGATTGGACAAATAGAAATTTTTTGACTCCTTGCAGGATCAGGTACCAGAATGACTTCTACAACTGATAAAGGATTG
>CAZNAF010000054.1:0-17940 GCA_964570925.1 uncultured Anaerolinea sp. | reverse complement strand
ACAAAATAGGGATTCGGCCTTTTGACATGCAAAATCACATCTACGACGCCGATCAGACGGAGGAAATGCTGGGCGTGGTGCATGAAATTCGTGCAACCCTCGATGCCTATCCCGATCGATATGCCGTGGGAGAAACCTTTATGGGGGTAAAGGAGGCGGCCGCCCGATATAGCGGGCGCGATAAACTGCACGGCGCTTTTAATTTTGACCTCATCTTTGCCCCCTGGCAGCCCGCAAAAATGCTAAGCCGCATTTTGGAGTGGGATTCAGCCTTGTCTGAGGATGCCTGGCCAACCCAGGTGCTCAACAACCACGACCGCGTCCGAACGGCCACTCGTTACCGCGCTCCGGAAAATGACGAACGTTTAAAAGTAGCCGCCGCCATGCTGCTGACCCTGCGCGGTACACCTTTCCTTTATTATGGAGAAGAGATCGGCATGCGCGACATCAAGGTCTCACGCGCCGAGATCCAGGACCCCATCGGTCTTCATTACTGGCCTTTCAATAAGGGCCGCGACGGCTGCCGTTCGCCCATGCAGTGGTCTTCCACGCGCAATGCCGGTTTTACCAGCGGTGATCCCTGGTTGAAGATTCATCCGGGTTTCATGGACCGTAGTGTCGACCTCCAGAAGGATGATCCAGATTCCCTGTTGAATTTTTATCGCCAAATGCTCGATCTGCGCAAAAAGACCCCGGCGCTGCAGGAGGGCATGTTCCAGCCTCTCACCTTCGACCCTCGGCGGGTGCTGGCGTACCTGCGCCAAGTGGAGAACCAGACCGTCCTGGTGGCTCTGAACTTCGGCAGGCGCAAGGTCAGGCTGGCGCTCGGTCCGCGGCTTGAATCTGCTCAATGGGAATTGCTTCTTTCCAATAAACGGGTTGAGTTGCCAAAGATCGAAAGAGGCTGGCTGCACCTGCAGGGTGACGAGGTGTGCATCCTGCTGCAAAAATAAAGAGCCATTTCTGGCTCCTTATAATTCCAGTGCCTGAGTTGTGCTCAACTGATTTTCTTGATCGGTGCGAGATCGAAGGGCACGCCGTCTGCAATACCGCTTTCCACCAACGTTTTCACGGTCACTTCCGAAAGTCGGACGCCTTCCTTCTTGGCTTTCTCGGCCTTTTCAAACTCTTTCTCTCCATGGACAAAGATGCGATCCTCGCCCTCTGCTTTGGGGGCGTGGATCATTTGCTCCATGATCGCGTCCATGTCTCGCTTGAAGGCCTCGGGTTCGCGAAAAGCCTCGATCTTGATCGCGCCGAAAAAATGACCCACGCCGGCCGCGTTGGGGCTGGAGGAACCGTACACGTTTTCTGCGAAACCCCCTCCTGCCAGCACGCCTGAAAAGATATCCACCATCAACGCCAGCCCGTACCCCTTGTAACCGCGCAGGATTTCCGGCCCACCCAGGGGCATCAGCGCGCCGCCGCTGATGACTTCCTGCGGATCTTCGGTGACCAGGCCTGTCTTGTCAACGCCCCAGCCGGCGGGGATCTTGCGGCCTTCTTTCTGATAGACAGACACCCTGCCGATGGGTACGATGCTGGTGGCCATATCCAACACGAAGGGCCGCCGTGAAAAGGCCGGCACGGCCACCGCGATGGGATTGGTCCCCAACAGGGCCTTGCGTCCGTGTGTGGGTGCCACCAGCGGCCCTGAATTGGTGAAACTAAGGCCGATCATGTCATGCGGCAGGGCCATCATAGCGTAATACCCCGCGATGCCGTAATGGTTGCTGTTGCGTACGGTCACCATGGCAAGCCCGCTGGAGTCGGCCTTTTCGATGCAGCGCCGCATAGCCTTGATGCCTACCGGATGTCCCAGCCCGTTCCCGCCGTCCAGGCTGATGGTGGTAGGTGTTTCCTTTAAAATGGTAAGGGGGGAAAGAGGATCGATCAGACCCTGGCGCAGCCGCGAACCGTAATAACTGTTCAAACGAATGATGCCGTGTGAATCCACGCCCCTCGCGTCTGCTGAAACGAGCACCTCCGCGGCTAGGCCTGCATCCTCGGCCGGTACGCCCCAACGCGTGAAATAACGCTCAATATAATCCTTCAGGTCCTTTTCTTTGTAATAAAGACAGCCCATCCTCTTCCATCCTTTTTCCTGAATTCAAAAATGATTATACAATAGGCATGACGGAAGGTTATGTATCCGACATATAGATTAGATGATTAGAGGATCATGATGAGAAAAACGCTGGGAGTCTTGTGTGTTCTAATTCTAATGACGATCTCTGTTTCAGGGTGTGGCAAAGTATTCGATGTGATCAGGGATGACCCTCTGGGAGATCTCCTGCTGGCAACGAGCGAAGGGACTTTGGCCGTGGCAACCCTGCCAGTTGCCAGGGCGACGCCAAAGCCGACGGAAGACCACGGGCCTTTCATCCTCATGCTGGACGATTTTAGTGACCCGGCCTCGGGCTGGCAAGTCACCTCAAATCAATATGGATTAACGGATTATTACCAAGACGGGTACTTGGTTGAAGCATACATTAAGTCATTCTATAATTGGGGCGTGGCGGGCAGGAATTATGAGGATGTACGTATCGAAGTAGATGCCCAGGTGCTTGAAACCAACGACAAGAATCATGACGGTTTCGGGGTGGATTGCCGCATCCAGGAGAACGGAGACGGATACGGATTCCGCATTTCCTCAGAAGGCAGCGCCGCGATAATGCTCTATTACGAGGGAGACGAAACCCCTCTCTATGATTGGGAATACAACAGCGTCATTCACACGGACGGAGAAAAAAATCATTTCACCGCCATCTGTCAGGGCAATCACCTGTCCTTGCTGGTGAATGACGAGCCCATCGCCGAGGTGACGGATGAAACCTTTACCACCGGCGATATTGCCTTGTCGGCGGTTTCATTTGAGGAAGAGGGGGTAAAGGTTCTGTTTGATGATATCGTGGTGCAGCAGATCGGCAACCCTTACGAATACGAAGATATTGAAGATTACTCATTGACACTGGACAATCCGACTTCTTATGAGATCTGCGCGGTGTATATCGTTTCAGCCGAATCAGAATATTGGGGTTCGGATCTTTTGCCGTCGGAGGTGACCATCGCACCCGGCGACACCAGGACCTTTGAAGACCTTCCTGGTCCTTTCGTGGATATCAAAGCGGAATCATGCGACATGCTGGCTCTGCTTGAGACCTACGAATACGACCTGGATTTGGCATCCATTGTCACGATAAGAGAACCCATCTTATTGTTGCACGAGTCGTTTAATGCGATCGCTGACTGGCCGATGGGAGTGGTTGAGGGAGGGTTGATCTCGCATAGCAACGGAGATTACTATTCCGTCCTGGTTTCTGAAGCCGAAAAGCTGGTCACCGCGAACAGCAATTATATCGGCCGCAACGTCACCGTCCACGCCGACGCCTCGCTGGTGAAAACGGGACAGGACGACATGGGCATTTACGGCGTGACCTGCCGCATACAAAAGGACGGCAGCGGCATCCTCTTTGGCGTACGCGGGGATGGTATGGCCGCCATCCTGCAGGTGGAGGACGGCACGGTCATCCCTCTCACGGATTGGAAGACCAGCGAATATGTGAACGCCGGCATCCATGCCAACTACATCACCGGTGAATGTCGGGATTCATCCTATACCATGTTCGTTAATGGAGATTTCATGGGTGCCGTGGAAGACAGCCGCTTCCCGACAGGCAGGGTGGGCGTGGCGGTTTTCTCGCCCGCCGGCGCGAGCACCCAGGCTGATTTTGATTTTCTGGACGTGTATGAATTGGATTATTCTGCCAAATAAGGCCGGGTTTTCCCGGCCTCACCTTGGCTCAACTTAATCCGATGATCTTGCCTGTATCGGGTTCGATATCGATCTCCATAAAGATCGGGCGGGTGGGCAGCCCAGGCATGGTGGACATCGTGCCCAGCAGCGGGTAAAGGAACCCCGCGCCCACCGAAGCGCGCACGTCGCGGATGGGAATGACAAACCCCTTCGGAACGCCTTTCAACGCCGCGTCATGAGACAGGCTGAGATGCGTCTTGGCCATGCAAATGGGTAGTTTGTCAAATCCGAGGCGGGTATATTCGGCAATGCGCTCCTCGGCTTCTGGTAGATATTCAACGCCTTCTGCTCCATAAACTTCGCGGGCGATGGTCTCGATCTTCGATTTGATCGACTCTTCCATAGGATATAGGAACTTGAAGGAAGAGGGTAATTCCGCGGCCTTGATGACCGCGTTGGCCAGGTCAACCGCGCCTTCGCCGCCCTTTTCCCAATGTTCGCACACCACCGCGTCCACCGCGCCGCCTTCTTCGACAGCCGCCTTGCGCACCATCTCCAGTTCAGCCGGTGTGTCATGGATGAATTTATTGACCGCCACCACCACGGGGACGCCGAACTTTCTCGCGGTTTGGATATGGTGAACCATGTTGGCCATTCCGGCCCGCAGCAGGTCAAGATTCTCTGAGGTATAAGCCGCGTCCAGCGGTTTGCCGGCTACCACCTTGGGTCCGCCGCCGTGCATCTTGAGCGCACGGATGGTGGCCACCAGCACCACCACCGACGGAACCAGACCTGAATAACGGCACTTGATGTTCATGAATTTTTCCATGCCCATGTCTGCGCCGAAACCTGATTCAGTGATGACGTAATCAGCCAGTTTCAGGGCGATCTTGTCCGCCAGGATGGAGGAGTTCCCGTGGGCGATGTTGGCAAAAGGTCCGGCGTGCACGAAAACCGGGGTTCCTTCCACGGTCTGCATCAGCGTGGGTTTGATCGCGTCGCGCATCAACACCGTCATGGCGCCCGCCACCCCCAGGTCCTCGGCGGTAACCGCGTCACCAGATTTGCTCACCCCGATGACGATCTTGCCGAAGCGTTCGCGCATGTCTTTCAGGCTGGTGGTCAGGGCCAGGATGGCCATGATCTCCGAGGCGACCGTGATGTCGAATCCCGTTTCGCGGGTGAATCCCTCTTCGTTGGGACCAACGCCGATGGTCACGCCGCGTAAAAAGCGGTCAGAGGTGTCTAGCACGCGCCGCCAGGTGATGGATTGCGGGTCAATATCCAGCCGGCAGAGCTTGCGCCGTTCTTCAACGGTTAATTCATCGGGGTCGGCGGCTGTGATCTTCAGTTTCTCCAGCCTGGCCACCATCCCTTTGGTGAAAAAGCGTTTACCGCTCTTGTTTGGCGGCAGCAGGCGGTTGAAAAGCTGCTCATCGGTCGCTTGTGATTCGTGGAACATGCGCGCGTCAATGGCCGCGGCCAGCAGGTTGTTGGCGGCCGTGATGGCGTGGATGTCGCCGGTCAGGTGCAGGTTGAACTCTTCCATAGGCACTACCTGCGAATATCCGCCACCCGCAGCTCCGCCTTTGATGCCAAAGGTCGGACCTTGTGAAGGCTGACGGATGCAGGTGATGACCCGTTTTCCCAAATGCGCGCCCAGCGCCTGGCTGACGCCGACCGTCGTGGTCGTTTTTCCTTCACCCAGCGGGGTGGGGGTGATGGCAGTTACGTCGATATATTTTCCATCCGGGATGTAACTCAACCGTTGCAGCACCTCAAGCCGAACTTTGGCCTTGGTGTCGCCGTAGAATTCAATTTCTGAAGGCAGCAATCCCAGTTCCTCTGCCACCTGGGCGATGGGTTTCAGGGTCGCTTCCTGGGCGATCTCGATGTCACTCGGCACGGGGGTTCGCCTTTTCAACGGCGTGGCCGTGAAGGGCTTGCGGCTGATGGATGTTTCGTTCTGAGACATGAACCACCTCCTGATCTGTAAGATTATTAAAGTCGAAAAATACACTTTAAGCAAGTTTTTTCATGAAAAAGATACCCGCAACTTGTTCTTGCACGGCATATTTTCTATGCTATACTCTTTTTGTAGTTATATCAGGCTACACATTTCGGTTTTTTTCTGAATGGAGGAAAAAATGGCAGAAGTTGCATATTGCATGAAGTGTAAGAAGAAAGTTGAAATGAAGGACACTGAACAAGTAACCATGAAAAACGGACGCAAAGCCTTAAAAGGGAAATGTACCGTTTGCGGTACGGGTATGTATAAAATTCTTGGAAAGTAACCACTGATTTCAAGAAAAGTAAAACCGCGCAGAATTGAGCGCGGTTTTTTTTGACTTGTATACTTTTTAATCGAGCAAAAAATACATGAGGCCGTCTTTATTCTAAGGCGGCCTTTTTTTTTATCACAGCGCATTTATCCGAGATAGAAATAACCAAAATCGACAAGGTGTGTTTTCGGAACGCCAACACTCACGGACGTGGCATTAGTTTTGGCCGTGTAGCTGGCAGGCACCGGAATCACATCCACGCAATAGTCGCCCGGAAGGACACCATTGAACGCATATCGCCCGTCTCCGCCAGTGTTGGTGCTGGTGATCTCGCCCCCGCCGGAACCACAACTACCGGCGTAAAGGTGTACCGTCGCACCCGCAAGGGGGAACTCTCCCGTCTGGTAGATCAGATCACCGTTGCCGTCATGGAACACGATCCCGGTGATGGTACTGGGCTGTTGGGTGGGCACGGGCGTGTTGGGGGGCGGAGTGAACGTGGGCGTGGCAGCCAGAGGACAAAGGCCCGGCTCATTGCCCTTGGGGTTGAAACCGGCGCCCCAGCGGCAAGTATTATCCACCAGGGCCAGGGCTTTGAGCGGATAGAAATCCGTCAAGTAACTCAGCGGAGAACCGGCTTCTGCGTGAGTGAAGTGGTCGTTATAATCCAGCCAGTCGGCATTCATCACCCCCAGATCCGTCCAGGCGGCCCACATCCATTCTGGTTTGTTGCCAATGAGCGCGGGCTTGAACGCGATTTGCACCTGGTTGCTGTCATTGGGAGCCCGGCGTGCCCAGGCCAGGTCAGCATCATTGCCCACTCCCGCGTCAAAGGTCAGGTCTTCATACCCGTCACCGCTCTGGGGATAATCCCCGTTGATCGGCGTACGGTTTCCGACATCATTATTATTGTCCAGCCACACGCGCACCCTGTCTGTACTCCACGTGCCACCTGGTTGTCCCGCCATGATGAGCACGTCCCCGCGGCCGTCTTTATCCATGTCGATCTCCAGACCGTAAAATCCACGCATCTCGCTGTCCGGACCGGGGCTTTCCAGCGTGATATTTGCGTAGATCCAGTCGTTGGTGCGATTGATCACGGTTTTTTGAATATCCAGATCCGGGTAATACTCCATCTCATTCGCCGAGAAAGGCCGTTCATACATGTTGGTACTGAAAAACTCTCCGGCGCCGGCTCGTTTCTCCACCGCGTATCTGGAGGAATCCGCGTCCGTCACGGAGCTGTAGGTGCCGCCTGGAGGGTCTCCCGGGATCATCTTGTGTTCGATGGTCGCGGTGGGCTCGGGTGTCTGGGTTTCAGGGGGGGATGTTTCCTCATTTTCCAGCTCGGGTGTTTCGCTTAGCCCTGCGAGTGCCGCGGACTGGGTTCCAGCCAGGCTGGTATTCACCGCCGCAAAGGTTTGTGTGATCAATTGATCTTGATCCTGTGTGTTTGTGGGAATGGGCAGGTTGCAGGAAGTTAGCCCCAAAACACCGATAAGCGCGAACCGCACGAAAAATCCGATATTGAAAATTGGTGACTTCATGTTTCCTCCATTTTTTATCGAACCACGAGGATTCACTCATTGTGCAATGAAGCTGGGATGGAGAGACCCTTTTCTTTTTTCATGCTAAAAGAACACATCAGTAGATTTGCGAATTAATTCACCCCAAAAGGGCGGCGGTTGTGGTGGAACAAATGAGTAATTACGATCTTATCCCTCATTGTACAATTTTTTACACTCGATTTCATTAAAACCTGAAGTTGGTAAAAAATCTAAACCGTGCGTCAAAGGTTTCAAAGGGACGCGGTCATTTTATCCAGCAGTCGATTTGTTTTTAGAGGGTCAAGAAGGCTTTGATTTTTTTCACTTCAAACCCAGTTCCGGTTGGATCGATTTTTCAAGCTCCAGCAGGAATTGTTTCCGCCACAACCCCCCGCCGTAGCCGGTCAGGCTGCCGTTCGCGCCGATCACCCGGTGACAGGGCACGAGGATGGCGAGGCGGTTTTGTCCGTTCGCGTGCGCCACAGCGCGGATGGCCGACAGAGCCCCCAGCGCTTTGGCTTGCTGCTTGTAGGTGCGCGTTTCACCGTATGGGATGGCGAGAAGTGCCTGCCAGACCCTGTTTTGAAACTCCGTGCCGCTCATCACCAGGGGAAGGCTGAATTCCTTCCTCGTCCCGCCAAAATATTCTTCCAATTCGTCGATCAATTGCGGAAAATAAGTGCACTTTCCCTGTGTCAACCGGATCTCGTTTTCACCCCATTGCCTGGATTCAGGATCTTCTCCCTTGGCCGTATCTTGAAAATCAAGCAGCCATAGCCCCTGCTCGTTCCCCGCGGCGCGCATGCTGCCCAGCGGCGTTTCAATGCTTGTGCTTTGTAGTGAGACAGGGGAGAGGTTCATGTTTGGTTTCTGCTCTTTTTTTCATTATAATCATTAATATCATTTTTTTTATCACAACCGAACATCTTATTACCAGGGAGATAACCATGACCGACGTTCAAACGATCCGTAAAGTTGCCATTGCCACCGGCGGCGGAGACGCCCCCGGGTTGAACGCGGTCATTCGCGCCGCGGTTTTGGCCGGCATCGCCCATGGATGGGAGATGGTCGGCATCCGGGACGGATATAACGGGTTAATGATGCCCGAGAAGTACGTCAATGGCGGAGTGGTGCGCCTCACGCGCGATTCGGTGCGCGGCATCACCCATTTGGGCGGCACCATCATCGGCACCACCAACAAGGGCAACCCTTTTCATTTTCCCATTCGCAACCCCGACGGTACCTACACGGAGATGGACCGTTCCGATGAACTCCTCCGGGCTTTCGCCATGCACGAAATTGACGCGCTCATCTCCGTAGGCGGCGACGGCTCCATGTCCATTGCCAACGGACTGGCGCAAAAGGGACTGCACGTGGTGGGCGTGCCCAAGACCATCGACAACGACCTGGATGAAACGGTGGTCACTTTCGGATTTGATACGGCGGTTAGTTTCGCGGTCGAATGCCTGGACCGCCTGCACGCCACCGCCGCCTCGCATGGACGGGTGCTCGTGGTGGAGGTGATGGGCCGTTACGCAGGCTGGATCGCCCTGGAAGCCGGAGTGGCCGGCTCGGCGGACGTCATCCTCATCCCCGAGATCCCGTTTGACCTGCAAGGCGTTGCCGAAAAGATCCTCAAGCGTGAAAAAGGCGGCAGTAATTTCTCCATCATCGTCGTGGCGGAAGGCGCCAAACCGATCGGCGGAGACGTCATGGTGATGAGCAAAGAGGTCGGCCGCGCGGAACGACTGGGCGGCATTGGTGAAAGGATCACGGAAGAGCTGCAGAAATTGACCAACAAGGAAGCCCGCCTGGTGGTTCTGGGTCACCTGCTGCGCGGAGGCACCCCCACCTCCAATGACCGCCTGATCGCCCTGCGCTTTGGCGCGGCGGCCGTGCGCGCCCTGAGTGAAGGCCAAAGCGGCGTGATGGTGGCCCTTGATCCGCCCATCGTGAAATACGTGCCGCTGGCGGATGCCACCAAACGCATGAAGAACGTGCCCCTCGATTGCGATACCATCCTCACCGCTCGTGACCTGGGCATCTGCCTGGGGGATCGTCTGCCGACGGCCGGGGCGGATTAAGGCTCGATCTTCTCTAGTTCGGTGGTATCAAAGCCGTTCTCGCGCAGATGATTGAGGATCATGGTCATGGCTTCCTCTCTGGAGGGGGCAGGGCCGGGGCATGCCCCCGTATATCCCCTGATTTTTCCATCGCTCAGGTTGTTCTTGTAAAAGTTCAAGAGATAATAATGGTCGCATACGATCACCGTCATCTTGCCGAACTGGAAGAACGGTTCCTTAACTTCCGGATAGATGACCTTGTTGGTTTCGGGGTCCTTTTTTGATTCGGGGATGGCCGCCAGAAACACGGGGCGTAATGGGTCAGGTTCTTGCAAAAGCGATTGCCCGCTCATCCAGACGGGTTGAGCGATGTCAAGCGAATCCAGCAGGGTGGGGGCGATATCCAGGTTCTGTGCGTTTTCCGTCAGCCTGCCCGCGTGCGCGCCGCCCGGAAAGCGTATCAACAGTGGGATGCGGGAGACCGACCAATGCTGCGTGTGGTCGCTGCCCACCACCAGGATGGTTTGATCGGTAATGGATTCAGCTTCAAGTTTTGCGTACAAACGTGACAGCGCCGTGTCAAAATCCAAAATGCTGTCGCGATAGAAATCCTTGTCGTATTTTACCTGCTCGGTCAAGTCCCTGTCGACCGAAAAAACCCGCTGCTCGGGATAATACAGGGGGCCGTGCGTGCCCATCCAGTGCAGATGGACGAAGAGCGGTTTCTCGGACTCCTCCAAAAGTGAAAGAAGATAGTCCAGTTTTTCCTGGTCGTTGAATTTCTGTGGCGCTTCGGTCACCTGCAAAAAGGGATTTTCCATCTTCTTCAGGTAAAAGATGTGTCCAAGACGGTCGGTAATGCGCGTAAACATTTCCCTCAAAAAGTAATAAGCATCCGTAGGCAGGAACCCCGCCAAAACGGATTGCGGGCCGGTCTTAATGGGTGTTTGTCCGTTGGCTTCGTCGAACCCGTCCTGAAAGTTGACGCGGTAGGCGTCGGCGTAATACGAAAAGCTCAGTTGCACGGTGTGATAGCCGTAGGATTTGAGCAGGCGGGGCAGGTGTTCGAAGGCGTCCTCCCCTTTGAGGATATCCGTGGAGGCCAGCACGCGCACGTCGGCCGGGTACTTGCCCGTCAGCAGGGACGTGGTGGACCCGACCGTACCCTGCGCGTTGGAAAAAGCGTTATCCGCCACCAGGGCGGTTTTGGCCAGTTCCTCCAGGAAGGGGGTTGTTTCCGCTTCCGCGCCGTAGAGCGACAGCTCCTCCGCGTTGACCCCGTCCGCGGTGATGAGCAAAATGTGCGGCAGGTCTCCTGTTTTTCCGAACCCTGTCGCCGTGAACCCCGCCGCGTGGGGATTGAAAAGCGCCGGCAGGACCGCGCAGAGCAGCGTCAGCAGCGCCAAAGCGAGCGGCTCGTAGATTCGTGTGGATCTCGTGCCGCCCCGCCTGGCCTTTTCAAGCGAGGAAGCCGCCCGAAAAATGACCCAGGCCAGCACAAGGGTCAGCAGGGTGAAGCCGGCCAGATAGAGCGCCCGCACCGCCCCGCTGCTCGAGACCACGCCGCGGGAGGCCAGCGTGTAGGTGGCGTTATCCACCAGCAGCAGCAGCATCGCCGCGCAGACCAGGGCCGGCGCGAGGCACATCAGCAGGCGCAGCACGCTGCGCGCGATCTTGGCCTTGAATAAACAGTATAGGATGCCAAGAGGGGCAACCGCCAGCGCGGAGAGCACGCTCAGCACGGCCGCGCCGTTCAGCAGCACCAGCAGTTTGCCGCCCAGACCCGTCGCGCTGAGGAACGAGGTCTTGGAGACGATGAACAACCATTCCATCAGGGTGTATAAGAATGCCGCCAGTGCGGAGACAAACAATACCTCCACAACGGAAAACCTGGCTTGCCGGATCGATCTGCTTAAGGATTTCATGCGCGCCTGCGGGTGTGAATAAGATCAAGGTCAGGCATTATTTTACACTTGATTGGGTAGGCGTGTTTGGTTTTCGTGGAAGGCCAAAGGTCATAAGATGGGTTCCTTTTTTGAACTCATAAAAAAAATGATGTACAATATTTACATGCCACAACAAAGGCGGAAAGATGAAGAGGGAGGAACATATTTTATCCGTTTTCATATTCCCCAGACAGCACATGCTCACAGGACCAAAACGATCGCATTCCGGACTTCTGACCGAGAACACTATCTGGATTACATCCGTTGGAGCTTGTTTAACCAGTAAAGATCCAGAAAGGGAGGAGTCAAACACGGAACATTCTTTTCGATTCTATCCACTTGCTTTAAAACTTCATTTACTATTTAAGTCATGTCAAAAATTTATCTATGAAATGATTGACCTGCGTTGCTTAAATAAAAATTTTGATAAGGTTTAATAATCCATAATCGAAAAAATCAATCTATGTCAGACATATTTATTTCTTATTCACGTAAAGACATTGCCTTTGCCCATATTTTGCATGATGAACTTAAGAATCACGGATTTAATCCTTGGATTGATTGGGAGGACATTCCTCCTAGTTCTGAGTGGTTAAATGAAATATTTGGGGCGATAGAAAAGACAGATATATTTTTAATTATCTTAAGCTCAAAATCAACCAAATCAAAAGTCTGTAATATTGAAATTGAGCATGCTATTAAAAACCATAAACGTATCATCCCTATTGCTTTACCTGGCGTGAATGAAAAAGAAGTAAAATCTGAGATAAAAACTTTAAATTGGATTTTTTTTGATGACATAGAAAAGGAAATCTCAGGTCCTCTTAAGAAACTTCTTGACACAATAAACACAGATCTCGAGTGGGTAAAGAATCACACACGTTTTCAAGTTAAAGCGTTGGAATGGGGACAAAAAAAGAAAGACCAAAGTCTTTTACTTCGTGGGTCCGACTTAATTGCTGCAGAAAATTGGCAGGCGAATAGCGCAGAGAAAATTCCGGGTATCACGAATATTCAAAATGAGTATATTCAACAAAGCCGCAGAAAATCCACAAAACAACTTATCACCTCTTTATGCTTGATGGGAATATCACTATTAGCAATTGCTGGGGTAACAATTTGGGCTTTATACCAGAAAAATCAAATTACTATTGAATCCAATACACGAGCAACCGCCGAATCAATTGCAATCATTGAACGAAACGAAGCTCAAAAACAAACATCCATAACCTTATCCAACCTTTCAGCGCTTCAAGCAGAAAAAAACCTCAATACGGATCTCACTCTCTCATCCCTCCTAAGTGTGGAGGCAATAAAATATTACCCCACAAGTTCAGCATTAAATATTTTAGTTCAGGCACTTGAAAATGAACCCAGGTTATTAGCTTCTGAATATGGTCAATCCATGTGGATCAATTCACTAAGTGCAAATCCAAGAAAAAATCAAATTGCAAGCAGCGGAGTTGATGGAATTGTACGAATTTGGGACTCACAAGAAATGGCTATTACTAGTAATTCGTTTTATGGAAATTCGGAGTCAATACTTTCAACAGGATTCAGTTCAGATGGCTCTAAGTTAGCTGCTGGAAATTATATTGGCGAGGTTTTTGTTTGGGACTTTTGGACTCAAGAAACCATCGCTACTTTTCAAATTCCAGATGTTGGTGGCATTAATCAAATTGTTTTTTTCGAGAACGATCAAAAAATCGCTGTTCAATCAACCTCAAATTTTCTAATCCTTTTAGATTTGAAGAATATGCAAACTGAAATTATAGATTTTAATGACCTCGTCCCAAATTTATCAACTATGTCCATTTCTGAAAATTGTGAGTTCATTGCAACGGGTTCTTGTACTGAAATGATTGATGACGATACATGTATCATGCCGCTAGTTTTAGTGTGGGATTTACACACAAAAGATTTCATTGATGTCCGCTACTCTGGACAAACAAAAAAAATCACTTCTCTGGTATTTAGTTTTGATGGAAAAAAATTGGCATCCGGTGGCGAAGATTATCATGTAATGATTTGGGATACTTTAAGTGGTGTTACTGTATTTGATCAATACGCTCCGATAACAACGGATAATATGGTTGGCAAAATTCCCGGAATAAGAAAACTTGTTTTCAATCCCTCAGGCAATCTTTTAGCTGGAACAAATGGTAACAACCAAGGTGTTATGGCAAAGGATTACACTCCGATTTTTATTTGGAATGTAAACTCTAATGATTTATTAGGAAAACCTATTATTACTACTGAAAGTGCTGTTCATACACTCATTTTCTATGATGAGACAAAAATGGCAGTCGGAGGTCTGGGTGAAATCACTTTCTGGGATTTTTCGAAAACAAGCGTCCTTGGCAATAGTGAAGAACTCACTTATGGAGTCGTGCCAGAAAAATTGAAATTCAACTTGATGTTATTAGATTCACTCGGAATTATCTACGCCACGGATATAATTAACCAACCTAATGGAAATATATACGCAATAGTTAACCCAAGGACAATAAATAAAGTAGACCAGACTACTACTGAAATTAAAATTTCATTCATCGATTCAGAAAAAAAGAAAATCACTCAGAACTTTGCCATTCCATCTAACAGGTATATCGCTAGTAAATTTAGTGAAAACGGGGATTTATTTGTGATTCTTACTGAGGACGGGATTTTTTGGATGAATTCAGATGGAACAGAAATTCATTCATTAACAATGGAAGCCTGTGAAGGCGAAAGAGCTATAGAAGACGGTAATTTGAATCTATTTTTAGATGATTGTAGACCAGATATTGCAATCAGCCCTAATAACGACTTCGTAATAATCAGCGGAGGTGCCTACGAAGACTTCACTATGGAAGAAGGAAGTGGCATCGGATATAGTTATTATCCAAAATTGTTCATAATAGAAACACAAAAAGAACAAGTAGAAAATATAAATAACGTCCCTCCAGGAACAGGACCAATTGAACGGTTAGCGTTCAGCCCTGATGGGAAAACATTTATTTCCGTGTATAAATTTATTTCTGATGGAGTAATTTTTTGGGATATTTATTCCAAAAAAGCAATAACCTCACTACCCATTAAAAGTTATTGTGAAGATAAATGGCCATTTCAATATCTTCATTGGTATCCTTATTTCACAAAAGACGGTAAAAGGTTAATCCTTGGTTCTACTGATACAAGTATGATTATGATCGATCCAATTTCACGTTCATTCATTGGTCCTGTTTTTGCTTTCGATTCCTCACAATTATGCGATTCTGATGAAGGTTATTATAGAGATATCTACGACCCTTTATTTGTTGAAGACGAAAATGGAAAAAGTGTGTCCATGTATACATTTGATCTTAATGGATATGACTATGGCTCCTATGAGAATAACGATATTGATCTATTTAAATCTCGATATAGTCTTTCTGTTGAATTGGAGGATTGGATAAATCATACATGCATTAGAGCAGGCCGTAATTTTTCTTATTTAGAATGGTTTAAATATTTTCCTGAGGAGGAATATAGGAGAACTTGTCCTGATTTACCGATTCATCCTTCATTTGTTGATCATATGATTTTGAATGCTATTGACAATTTCAAAACAGAAGATTTTGAAGGGGTAAACTCAATTTTTGAAAAGTTGGTAGAATTACAAGTTTCAGGCTCTTCATCTAATATATCAGCCGCAAATGATAACAATATTTGTTATTCGGGTATCTTGTTTGGTGCTCAAAATATCGTATTCCCATTATGTGAACGTGCAGTTGAAATGAATCCAGAAAATGGTGCTTTTCATGATAGTCGCGGGATTGCAAGAGCAATTGCAGGTGATTTTCAAGGAGCGATAGAAGATTTCCAATTCTTTATTAATTGGTCAAAAACAACACAACACCAAACTGACCTGGTTCGAGAAAGACAAGATTGGATTGAGAAACTTAAAAACGGTATCAATCCATTTGATGCTGAGCAGATAAAATTACTGAGGCCAGAATACTGAATTGAATTTATTGGTCGTAGAAAGGTGCGCCATCGTCGCACCATAAGACCGGAAATCATAGCCAAATAGCGTTTTCGTAGAGTATTCCGGGAGCCAGCCCCCGTGGATTCCTTTGCAGGAATAAAAAAAAAACATCCCAAGAGCAACTTTGGAATGCTACCTGTGGGCCTGCACTCGTGGACGAACTCCACGAGCGGCAGAGAGGGGGTCAGCCCCCACAAAAGAATCAAGGCAAAAATTTTACAAAAAAGCCTTCCTGGATTGGAAAACTTCGAGTGGGCCTGCACTCGTGGACGAAGTCCACGGGTGGCAGAGAGGGGGCGTGCCCCCGTGGATTACTTTGCAGGAATAAAAAAACATTCCAACATTAACATTGGAATGTCACGAGTGGGGCGAGAGGGGGTCGAACCCTCACGATGTCACCATTCTTGGATCAGGTCCGTTGCGTCTGCCGAATCGGCATAAAAAAACCTCCCGGAAAGGGAGGGTAACCTGTGGGGCGAGAGGGGGTCGAACCCTCACGATGTCACCATCGACGGATTTTAAGTCCGTTGCGTCTGCCGATTCCGCCATCGCCCCGCGCAAATTCAATTTTATCGCAATTGCAGGCACCGTCAAGGAACCCGGCCCATTTGGCTGGTTCTAGCGCCCGCTCTTCTTGATCCTCGCCCAGACGGAATAAAAATGCACCAGCGGGGAGGAGATCTTCCCCTCCTGCCGCGCTTCCCGGATGGCCTGTCGCAGCGTAGCCGCGTCGTGAAAATCGGGCAGTTCGCTGTAAACGCGGCCGATCTCCGAGGGGTGGTGCGCGTCCGAGCCGGCGCCGCCGGGCAGGCTGTGTCTTTGCGCGAACGCCAGTGCCAAGCTGTTGTAGCGCGCCTCCACCACGCGCGCGTTCAGCACCTCCACGGCGTCGATCTGCGGCGCCAGCCACTCCAGCGTCTCAGGCGGCCAGCCTGAGCGCTGCGCGTCAAAGGGATGCGAGATGCTGATGAAGGCGCCCTGCGCCTTCAGGCGTGCCAGCGCTTCGGCGGGTTCCAGGCGTTTGGGTACAGCTTCCTTCACGTAGGCGGCCAGGAACTCCCCCTGCGTGGTTTGCACCTCCTCGCCCACGATCACCAGGTCCGGGGCGAGGGCGTGAGCCTCCTGCGCGCCGCCGATGCTGTTGTGGTCCGTCACCACGATACGATCCAGCCCGCGCCGCCTGGCCGCGTCGATCAGCGACCGGATGGGGGTGAGGCTGTCTGAGGAATAGTGGGTATGGCAGTGAAAATCAACCTTCAATGATGCGGCCTTCCTGTTGGTAGACGCCCAGTTTTTTCCCCGCCACGGACCAGATCAGGAAGCCAAGCAGGAATGTGAACCAGAAGGTGGCCAGTCTGAAAAGGATGGTCGCCACCACCGCCTTTTCGGGCTGGAAATCAAGTAAAAGGGTCAACAACATGGCCATGGCCACTTCCATCACCCCCAGTCCGCCCGGCAGCCGGCTGGCAATGCTGACCGTGGAGGAGAACGCGAAAACCAGGATGGCCGTGGCCACCAGCTGCATGGTCGGTTCAAACCCCATGCCGATCAGGATGGTGAACAGCGCCGCCCCTTCCGCCGCCCACGAGACGATCCCCAGCAAAAAGGTGACCGCCAGGTTGGAGACGGAAAAAAGTCCCGGGTTGGCGGCGATGCATTCCCGCAGCTCGGGGATGAACTCTTTCAGGATCGGCAATTTCTCACTGACCCCCGAAGGGTTGTTGACCGTGCGCGGTAATTTAAAATAGATCAGCAATCCCAGAAATGCCAAAAAGAGGCTTAAAAAGAGCGGCCAGAGCGCCGGGTATACCAGGGTGCCGACCACCATCAGCACGAACACGCTCAACCCGTCCGAGAGCTGGTCCACCAAAAAGATCGACACCGCCCGTTCCACCGGGATGCCGGACTTTTTGAATAGCCAGATCCCGCGATAGGAATCCCCCACGCGGTGGGAGGTGACCGATAACGGCAGACAGGCCAGGAAAAGGTAGATCGAATCCAGCGCGCTTACGTGGCTGATGCCGGCCTGGTGCAGGTTGATGGCTTTCTTGAGAAAACGCAGTGTCTGGCTGAAGAAATTGAGCGCCACCGCCAGCGCGAAACCGATCCAGGCGAAAGACATCAACATCCCGCCCACCCGGTTCAAATTGGCCAGCACGGCCAATCCGATCAAGGCCGTCATGCCGAGCAGCAAACCGGGCAGCAGTTGTTTTAGGATGGAGCGGTTGGGGGTGGTCATCGTGATCCTCTGGGTAACAATTATAAGATGAAAATAATTGAATTGTCCATACAGCTGGTTAAAGTTTACGAGGATCGCGGGACTCCTGCCGTTTCAC
>CAZNAF010000053.1:0-18088 GCA_964570925.1 uncultured Anaerolinea sp. | reverse complement strand
TTTGATCGTTTTCACATAACAACGTCTGCGTTTGCGAATGCGGTTTTCGAAGTACTTCCACATGGTTTGGACGTGCATGTTCTCTTCCAGGTTTGGGTTTCCCATGACGGTTTTGATGCCGTGTTTGATGAAGGCGTCGTAGATCTGTATCATCAGGAGACTGTTAAGGCCTTTTCCACGGTATTCATCTTTTACCCCGATGAGATAGAGATCGGCGATGTCATTTTTCTTCATGGCGCGCAGGAAGTGCAGGAACCCGAAGGGAAAAAGGTCCCCATTGGTTTTTTGCAGCGCTTCCGAAAAGGAGGGGAAAGTGATCCCAAAAGCGACCACGCGGTCGTTTTCATCCAGCAGGATGGGGATGAATTCCGGGATGGCGAACCCGAAATAGGAATCGATATAAAACTGCACCTGAGCCTTGCTGAGCGGTACGGTGCCGTAGAGTTTACGATATGCCTCATCGAGCACATCGAATAGTTGGGAGGCGTAGCGCAGCAGGTCCTTCTTGCCGCCTTTCATTAAATGTACCTTGTTCTTTTTTGCGACCAGGTCAGCCGTGTGACGAATTTGCTCGATGTTCTTGCCGTCGAGTTTTATTTCGTATTCCACCCAATCCACGTCTTTTTCAAAACCCAGTTCTTCAAGCCGTTTTGGATAATACGGGTGATTGTAAAGGGTGGCCAACGTGGCTACTTCGTCAAAACCCTCTATCAACATGCCTTCGCGGTCAAGATCGGTAAAACCGAGCGGTCCGTGAATGCCTGAAAGGCCAAGTTCCCTGGCCCATTTTTCAACCTCGCCGATCAGGGCGGCTACCACTTCCGCGTCGTCGATAAAGTCGAACCAGCCAAAGCGGATATATTTTTCTCCCCATTTCATTTCATGTTTGGGAACATAAATTCCGGCGATGCGGCCCACGATCTTGCCGTCTCGTTTTGCCAGCCAATATCTGGCTTTGGCGTCTTCGAAGGCGGGATTTTTGTGCCAATCCAGATTGTTCATTTCGTCCATGAACAGGGAAGGGACGTAGTAAGGATTATTCTGATAGAGGCTAAGTGGAAAACGGATGAATGCTTTAAGCTCTTTCCTGTTTTTAATTTCCATTATTTCAACTGTCATGAGAACACCTTTTGATGATTGCTAAAAATAAATAACGCATTGATAAATTAAACACTAAAAATGGCACAAGGTGCTTTATTTTCCAAAAAAAACTTGAGCGCATCCCCCTGATCTTCCTCTAGTACAAAAAATTTGTCTAAGAGTTTATCATAGAATAAATTCAAAAATGGCGGGGATAATTCCCGCCATTTCCGCAATACTACTTAATTGATTCGCGTAAGCACAAGGGGTTGCAGGTCCATATCTTCCACGGCAATAACTTTCAGGGTGAGCGTATCCGGGTTGGGGCATGCGAACTGATAAATCTTAACCGTCCCAGGTTCGCCCAGCAAACTTTCATCTAATGTTGTAGGTGAACCCATGATGTCTACATTCACAATCAGATCTCCGGCATCCTGGTTGCTGAAGGAAATTTGATCCCCTTCGATCGCATACTCTGAAGTGGAGCTGCCGTTAATTTCGATCATGATGGGAATATCAATCCCGGATGTCGACATGGTGAATTTTTGAGTGAAATTTTCCGCGCTAAATTTGGCAGAAAGGTTGTTGCCAAAATCAAATTGGGCTGATCCTGAGTATTCATTGTCACTGAAGGTGTACTCATTATCGGTCATGGTGGTCAGGTTTTTCTGCAGCGAGGACATATAGGGGGCAAAGTCGGTCAATTGCCATTCCCCAACCGGGCACCCTGCCGCGGAGTCGGTGTTCGGTTCTTGTTCAACCACTTCTGTTTCTTCTGGCGTCGTAGAGGACAAATCTTCGACCACTTCAGCGGCTTCAGTTGTTGGATCGCAGGCAGCAATGGTAAACAAGACAATAAACGCAATTAACAGGGTTACGACACCTTTGAGCTTCATTTATCAATCCTTTCATTACCCATTAAGGGAAATCATTTAAAGTCAGACATGATTGTATCACCAGGCATCATTGTGCAAACCCTTCAGGCATGTTGGTTTCTTCACTTTCAAGGGTCAGAATAATAATGTCATTTTTCCTTGAAGGCCATGCGGCAATCAAGGATTCACGTTTACCACCTTCATACATGCTGCCTGTAAAACCAGGTGAGACTGTGCAGCCAAAAAGGGCGTAAACTCCACCTTCGAGTAGATGGCCGGCCTGCCACACCCCGGCAGGTATCACGCACTGGACTTGATGTCCTTGCAGTGGACGCGGCCCCATGATCACATCCCGGTTGGAACCATCCGGATTCAGGAAGATCAAGCGGAAGGGGTCACCCGCATAAAAATGCCAAACTTCATCTACCGGCAACCGGTGGAAAACGGAACGGCTGGGCGGTTCATCGCAGTACAAACCGATCATAGCAGTTCCCACCGGGTTACCATCAGGGAACTCCTGGGTTGATCGCCAGGTACTGGAATATAGGGTGCCTTCCGCGGGAAGGGGACTCAATTTGTAATGATCGATTAATAATTTCACAGTTTGATGCAAAGTTATCCTCCGTGTAAAGACATTTTTGATCATGGCATCAGCAGACCTGATGTGTTGTATTACCTTAGAAAAATTCACAGTTTGTTCAACCCAAGTTCACAAATTCTTCAAAGGTTTTATTTATCCTGTAACTTATCAAGGTTAAGGAGTATTTTATGACAAATCGGAACAAAGTGAGCAAGCGAACGCGCAATAACTGGTTACTGGATGCCGGATTATTCTTGACTTCCCTCATTGCCATTGTTTCAGGAATATATTTTTTAGTCTTCCCGGATGGCGGCTATAAAGGCGGAAGGAATCCGTTTTTTGGCATTCAAATCATCTTTTTCCGAGAAGGCTGGGAATGGATACACACGTGGATCAGCCTGGGAATGGTCATCATTGCATTGATCCATTTGTTGTTCCATTGGAAATGGCTAGTGAACACGACGAAAAGGGTCGCGCGATCGATCGTATCTGGAAAACCAGGCGGAAACAAAGGTAGTTGGTTGAACCTGACCGTGGATGGTCTGCTTGGGCTTGCATTTTTGGTCTGCTCTGTGACCGGTGTTTATCTTTTTATGGTTCCTGGAACGAAAGGTGGTTTGATTCCTGATCCGATGATCCTGTTTAGCCGTACTATGTGGGAAATTTTGCACACCTGGTCTGGAATTCTTTTCATCAGTGCAGGGGTATCCCACTTTCTCATTCACTGGGGCTGGGTCACGAAAGTCACCAAAAAGATTTTCATAAAACAGGAAGTGGTTACCCTACATCCTGTACCATCTGAAACACTCTAATATAAGGAAGGAATAAAAAATGAATAAGTTAGGAAAAGTTTTAGGGATTGGTGTTTTGCTTGCGTTATTTGGCATACTTGTTTTCGGAGCAGTAAATTACACCCTGGCGAAAAGTGAAGGTGAAACGACTACAGAAATTGAGGTTGCTGGAGTGGTCGATGAGCCTGATTACGGACAAGGAAATCGTGGTGTCTCTTATGAAGGAATAGACCATGAAATAAATACCATCCCCATCGGCTTGATTCCCTCGGGAGAAGTTGATCAGAGTGAAACAGACGCTTTGCTTTACATGCGTGAGGAAGAAAAGCTGGCTCGTGATGTATATCAATATTTTGCCACCCTCTGGGGGATGCCCTCCTTTGCGAACATAGCCAAAAGCGAGCAGGTTCACATGGATTCTGTTTTGGATTTGATCAACCGGTATGAATTGGCCGATCCCGCTGTCGCAGAGGCTGGTGTTTTCACCAATCCTGATTTGCAGGAGCTCTATGATCAATTGATCGCAAAGGGCAGCATTTCCGTGGAAGAAGCTTTTCGGGTGGGTGCGGCAATCGAAGAAATTGATATTGTGGACCTTCATACAAGACTCTCCCAAACCGACCAGGCAGACATTCAGCAGGTGTTTGAATCGCTCATGCTGGGCTCGTACAACCATCTGAATGCCTTTGTGACGAACCTTTCAAATCGATATGGGTTAGTCTATGTTCCCCAATACCTCTCAACGGACCTCTATCAGGAAATTGTTTTGGATTCAGGTACCGGAAACGGGACTGGAGGAGGATTTGGAAACAGACGAGGAGGCGGCGGAAACAACTCTAATTAATCCTTTTGATTAGTAAAAAAAAGAGTATCACCTTGATGCTCTTTTTTCCTTTAAACCACACCAAGTTTATTGAATTATCCGCAATAACTTCGTGAATTATTTAAAAAACATATTTTCTTTTAAGGGGTGAATTTGAAGCCAACGATTATTTGAAATTAACCTAATCTTAATAGGTTCTTTAGACCCACTCGATAAATTCTGCATATGAAATGATTACATTCTATCTATCAAAAAATCCATCAAATTCTTGAGAAAGGAAGGGAAAAATGATCAATTCAATTCAGGGAATGGGACAAATGATGGGGGCGGCAGGCATGATGTCCAAAGGAAGAGAACTCACGGATGAGCAAAAGGCCACGATCACCGAGATCCTCTCGCAATATGATCCGGCGAATTTATCCGATGAGGATGCCAAGGCGATCTTTCAGGCCTTTCACGACGCCGGGATCACCCCTGCCCGAGGGATGAAGGAAGTAATTGAAGCAGCTGGATTTGATGCCGAGGATTTACGATCGAGAGGGATGACCGACCAGGGTATGATGCCTCCACCGCCCCAGCAAGGCTCTGGATCCAACGCGATCAATCTATCCGCTTTGCAGAGTCTGCAGGAAATCCTGAACCAGTATGATCTGACCAATCTGACAGATTCAGACCAGGTAAACTTGCTCAGCCAGTTGGAGGAAAGTGGTTTGGTTTTTCCGGGCAGTGTGCTTGATATTAAATCTTGATTTATTATTATGATCAAGTGACAAGAAAGGGTGGTTGTAAGACCACTCTTTTTTTTATTTTCGGCATGTTGGGATTGAAAAGAACGAGGTCCGCGGCGTGTTACAATTCGCATAAGATGAAAAATAAGAAACCAATGATTCTAATGGTCGTTTTCGTGTTGTCTTTGGCGCTGCTCGCGGGTTGCGCATCCCTGACGGGGATTGAACCCATAAATGACGAAGAAATCGCTGAAACCCCGACCGTGATCGTTTTACCAACACAATTAAGCGTACAAACGCGGGTGGAAGGGCAGGCCTGTGAAATGACGCGCCTCGTGACCATCCAGACCGATGAGATCCAGGGGGATCTCATGAGCTGGTCACCAAAGGAAGACCAACTGGCACTCCTCCAACCCGAAAACGGTTATTCCGGCTGGTATATCGGGACCCTCGTGGTTTATGATGCGCTTAGTGGCGAAACCGTCTACACTTCCAATGAAAAAGCTGTCTTCGGGGATCTGACCTGGTCTGCGGATGGCAATTCTGTGGCATTCGTGTCACTGGATCAGGAAGGGGGGTATTATACGGTCAAGGTAGCGGACCTGTCTAGTGGTGGTGAAACTGACGTTCTTGATGAAGCAGCGCGGACTGATGATTTTGCCAGCCAGAAAGGCATTTTATCTTGGAATGGTTCCCCAACCCTGGTAATGACCTCGGTTTGCGGTTCTGACTGTGTGCGTGTTTATCGATATGATCCGGAATCTCAATTGTTAACCGAAGGAGAAGAACTGCGATCCAACGAAAATAATAGCCTGCTTCTTCAAAACGACGACGTCTCGGCGGATGACAACTGGAAAGTCACCGTGGATGATAATGATAATTGCTGGCTCACGGATCTAAGTCAAAACACTATTTCGTTACTGGTTGCGGACACTGAGATCCTGGAAATTAAATTTTCTTTGTCTTCGCAATATCTCGCCTTGCGGACGGCGGAAGAGATCGGCGTTTACCAACTGGGATGTTCGAATCCCGGCATTAATTAGGATCAAGATTGGATTTTGATTATGGATGCCTTTCCTAAAAAGGCATCCTTTTGTTTAATACAAAAGTAATAATAAAAACATTATATTAATATATTTGTAATACTATGTAATACATAGTATAATGTAATTATGAAAACACAAATAGGAACAGAACTCGTCGAAAGCCTGACGCAGGAAATAAGAAGAGGAGCGTTACCACTGGCGGTGCTCAGCATGCTGAGTGAAAACAAATACGGATACGCACTGATCAATGATCTGGAGGAGTGCGGGATCAAAATCGACCAGGGGACGCTTTATCCAATGCTGCGCAGGCTGGAAGGGCAGGGCTTGCTGCAAAGCTCGTGGGTCGTGGAAGGAACACGCCCTCGTCGTTATTATCAGATCAGTACAGAAGGGATTGAGGTGCTGCAGACACTCACATCCGAATGGCGTCAACTTAATGATTTGATCGAAAAAATTTTGGCCAATAAGCCAGTGAACTAATGGAGGAAGAAATGGAACTCATAGAAAGATATCTTAACCAGGCTCGCAAACATTTGCCCGCAAAGGGAAAGGAAGACATCCTTAAAGAAATGCGGTCACATCTTGAGGATACGCTGGACCAAAGGACGGGGGGGAATCCTTCAGAAGAGGATGTTGTAACGCTTTTGAAAGAATGCGGCTCACCACAGAAAATGGCAGCTTCTTATCATCCGCAAGGTCAATACCTGATCGGTCCCGCACTTTATCCGCTCTTCCGTATGTTGATCGGCATCGCGCTGGCGGCAACCCTCGGGGCGCAATTGCTGGCGGGCATCATCGCTTTGTGGGCTGGGAACAATTTTGAAGCGGCGGAATTTGTGGCGGGATTGATCAATAGTGTTCCGATGGTTTTGGGTTGGGTGGTGATCGTATTCATGATCCTGCAAAGCAGGGGAGTGAATCCCGGGTTGGATGAAAAATGGGATCCCCGTAGCCTGCCGAAAGTGGAAGACACCAAAGAAGTCAGCCGTGGTGAGACCCTATTCGGAATCGTGGCAGGAATCGTTTTATTATCGCTGCTTGTGGTAATGCCCGAACGAATTGGCGTTTACGGATTCGCAGGTGGAGAATTCTATTCAAATCCGGTCATTCTGCAATACCTGCCCTGGATCTATACCTCGCTGGCGCTGGGGATCGGATTCAATATTTACCTGCTCTGGCAAGGTCAGAGGACCGTGTTTGCCCGCGCCATGGAATTGGGACTGGATATATTTTCGATCGTTGTGGTAACCCTTTTGTATAAAGGACATGCAGCCTGGCTTCAAGCACATGGAGAAAGCGCTGTTCTCTTCAGACTTCAGGACATGGCGGCTGATGTGACGGGCAATCTTCAGGTATTTGGCATGAAAGCGTTCGCGATGGCCTTTGGGATCACCCTGATCGTCCTTGTTTCTGTGACCATCGCCAGTCTTGTGAAAATGATCATTAATGCATTGCGTCAAAACCGGGCAGCATAATAAAATCGGCGCATAATTCAAAAATACTCAAGAGACAGGGCAGCGAAGACAAGCAGGCTCTGTCTTTTGTATTAATGTTCATGATTAGTGGTGACTTGTTGTCTTATAACTTGCCACGATTCAGATCACCTTTATAAAGCAAATATTTGAAATAAGACCCAAATAGTGGGATAATTCAGAAAAATCGAAAGGAGAAAGATGGTTACTGACTTATTTGTAAATTTACCCGTTAAGGATTTGGCACGTTCCATGGAATTTTTTACCAAAATTGGGTTCAGTTTCAATCCACAGTTTACTGATGAAAATGCGGCTTGTCTTATTCTGGGCGAACACCTCTATGTGATGCTGTTGGTTGAAAAGTTCTTCAATACTTTCACGCCAAGAAAGATCGCTGATACACAAACCACGGCTGAAGTGATCAATGCCCTCATGGTGGAAAGCAAGGCAGAGGTCGACCGACTGCACGACGCTGCCATGAAGGCCGGAGCAGGTTTTTATCGGGAAACAGAAGATATGGGCTTCATGTATGGACGCAGTTTTCAAGACCCGGACGGCCACCTGTGGGAGATCGGTTGGATGGATCCTTCCCATCTTCAGCCACAGCCCAACACTTGATCCTGAGGGAACATATAACTGAGAAGGTAAAATGGGCGAACCGAAAACCAAACCCACCGATCAACCGGTGAACGAATACCTTGACACCATCCTCCCGATTGAGAAGAGACGGGATTGCCAATCCATTTATAACTTGATGCGGGCCGCGACAGGAGAAGACGGCTTGATGTGGGGATCCGCCATCGTGGGATTCAAAAAATATTCCATCCGCATGAAGGACGGAAAGCTGAATGAATGGCCGAGTCTGGGTTTTTCGGCCAGAAAACAAGCCATCACTCTTTATCTTCCCTTTGAAAGCATGCGAGGAATGAATGAAATGCTGGAGCGCCTGGGAAAGCACAACCGCAGCAAGGCTTGCCTGTATATTAAGAAACTATCCGATGTGAATGGTGACGTACTTACAGAGTTGATCACTTTGGCGGCGAAATCAATAAAATAAGCTTCCGCAGGGAGAAATTCTGAAGTTTCCCTTTAAAGTAAGATTTATTGAAAGAGTCAAACAAAACCACCTTAAAATTGTTTTCCTCTTGACTTAATAGAACATATGTTTTATTATTGAGATATCAACATACATCTACAGGAGGAAATCGTGAAATCCACAATAAGTCATCTGGTTATCAATGTCAAACCGAAAAATCTACTTTTTTATAAGGACCTATTTTCTTTTTTAGGTTGGAATGTCCTCTTTGAAGAGGGAGGATTCCTTGGGGTGGGGTGCGAAGGCGGCTCAAGTTTGTGGTTTGGCGAGGGACTCAAAGACCTGGATAACGACTATGACGGTCGGGGGATGAACCATCTCGCCATCGGGGTAGATTCTCAATCCGAAGTCGATCAAGTTGTTGAATACCTCAAAGAAAAAAAGGTGGATGCTCTGTTCGAGACTCCGCGACACCGGCCTGAATTTTCTTCACCGGGCAACACCTATTATCAGGTGATGTTCGAATCCCCAGACAGGGTGTTGTTTGAAGTGGTGTACATCGGGGTAAAGCAATAACAATTTAATAAACGCTATATTCCTGAAAAGGTTGAGCTACAAATCCGGTGCTCAATCTTTTCGTTTAAAGGTTCTGTAAATTCTGCATGCCGTGAAGGGTATGAAGAGCGATGAACAAGATGGACAAACTCCCATAGAGCCAGGACGGACCGATCAAGGCAATGCCTGCAAAGGCCAGCAGAGGAGTAAGCCTGGGAGCCAGCAAGCCCAAAATACTATTGCTCCAAGTGGAGTGGGGAGCCAGGAGCAGGGGCAGCCACGAGGCAAAATAGATCAACGTGCCGGCCATATATAAGACCAGACCGGCTTTTTGCAGCGGTGTGTTGAGTACGAGAGGAAGCAACAATGGAAGGGCAAAGACGGCCACGCGGGTGATGTTTTCCGCGACCAGCAATCCTTTTGGGGAGTACCCGTCTGAGGTGATGCGCGAGTCGTTGAGTTTGGGGCCCAAAAACAGATTCCAAGACAGGAGCGGAAGGATCAACCAAAAGCAATTCAGCCAATGCAGTTCAAATTTCATCAATCCTTACCTCGAAAATTAGTGTGTGGTTTTGAATTACTGACCTGTCTGTCAGGTTCGCCTTAATTTTTTTCATTAGTAAAAGACACTGTTTCATATTTTTATTATGAAGGTAACTTGAAAGGCTGGTCAAACCGTTTTTCATAAACGCCATTTTTGATCAGCATTTTGTCAAAATAGCCATGCGCGAATGGCGCGCGCAGGATCATTTTAAATACTGGCCCTGAGATGGCCGGGAAGCGTTCTGGTCTGGCGGTCTTCGTCAGGATTTCTGTATTAAGTGCTTCACCTCGTGAAAGGCAGGCGCCCAAAGATTGCAGATTCTCGAAAAGAGAACGGGTCATTTGTGGAGGCATGATGCGCACCCCTTCGCCGTTCCCTTTGACAATCGTCCCCAGGTAGGGAGATCCCAATCGGGCAGCCAATTTCTCAAGGTATTGTTCAACGTAACGCGAGTGTAATGCTTCGGGGAAACCGGACTGAACGATGAATCCGAGCGGTGGATTGCCGCCTTTGCTAACCAGGGGCTCAAGCGCTTCAAAGAAGTGTTTGACAAGGGCGGGCATGGAATCCGTGTAGAGAGGAAAGGCGACCCAGGCGGCTTCGGCCGCCGAGAAAGCGCGTACGTGCTGCTCTGTGTCTTTGACGTTGACCAGATGATGCAATTGGTACTTTCCGCCGAAGCCTTTGGCGACCTGCTCAAGAAAGATACGTGAATTTCCGTGTGGGCCGCGCGGTGAGCCGTTGAAGAGGGTCAGACTGGACGGAGCAGGGACGGCGACCCCATGTGTGGGAGAAGGGCGGGCGGGAAGGGGCAGCGCAGATGCATTCTCATCCATGATCCTGGTGGCCAGTTCTGCGGCGTTTGTTTCTGTGGTCAGGCTGAAAAACAGCCGGGTCTTGAAATTGAGCGCTGTACGCTGGCATAGCTGTGTGACCAACCGCAGATCGGCTTCATCCGTGGAGGGCTCTTTTTCCACGACCAATCCGAGGCGCGGGGAACGCTCGTATCGTCTCAAGTGATGTGCTTCCTGCTGGTCAACTTCCATGTAAGGGTGGATGAGGGGCAGGTGTTTATCCATGGCTTTTTTTAATAATTCGGATGGGTATCCCATTTTCAGAGGAGCGGCCCATAAAACAAAATCCGCGTTGATGACCGCTCTATCCAATTCCTGTGAGGCATTGTCCGTACTGCATACTCCCGGGGTTTTTACCCAACAACCCCAGCAGCCCGTGCAATATTTGAGGGGTAGATCGCGTAATGCCAGATTGATTACCTGATGACCTTCTTGCTCCAAAGCCCCTTGAACTTTCCGGAGGTAGGTGTCGAATTGGATCTTCAACGGGTTTCCATTCAGGATAGTGATTTTCATGAATTACCTTTCTCGAAAGAATAACAAATGGCTTTTTGGGAACAATTATCAATACAGGTGCCACATAAAATGCATTCATACTTTTCCATTTTGTTGGTTTGTACCATGGCGTTCACATCCAGACTCATGGGACAGTTCGCGGTACATTTCATGCAATTTGTGCAGGCCGAAGCGTCTCCTTTTAGGCGCAAGGAAGGCCAGTTGAATCGGTTGCGTATCCAACGCCCGATGATCATGAAAGGAGCCATCCAACAGACGGTGTGGCAGGCTGCCCTGCGGCCGATGAGTATCGGCAAAAGGGCAAACAGGGCAATTACAAAATAATAGATAATGTAAGAAAACAGGATTGGCCGATCTGGAGAGCCTGCCACAGAAATTCCGTTTTGTGTATCCAATGCCAGATTCACGGAATGATATCCACCCGCGCGAACCAGCATGATCAGGATGATCGTGATCCATGGAATCCAGATTGCCCATTTTATCCAGTCAACCCTTTTCCCTTTTACTGCCTTGTTGTTGATCGGTTCGATCATTTCCTGCAGCCCTGCTGCCGGGCAGACCCAGGAACACCATAAGCGGCCAAGGAACAAAGCGGAGAGAAAGAGAAGACCAAACATGATCAGGCTCCCATTCACGATGCCCTGCCTGGCGCCATCGATAATTACATAGGGTGAAAGGTAATTCATCGTGATGGGAAAGGATAAAAAGGAGACCAAAAGAATTGTTTTTCTAATTCTTTGTCTGCGGGGTAATTGTTTATTCATTTTTTTTCTCTCTCTTAGTCTACGGGGACTTTGCCTGATTTGATCCGGTCAATGACGCTCTCCGCCCATTCCAGATTGGCTTTCATGTTTCCGATGCCGTTTTCAAGTGTTAACAGCCAAAAGAAGTGTTCACGTGGAGAGGTGATCTCCTCTTGAAATGGACCTAGTTGGTCGGGCACCTGATCATACTGCTGCAGGATCATTCTCATCATTTCAGCAAAGGATTCAAACTTGGCCAGGATTTCCTCGTCCGAAAGGAGCCCTGAAAAGAAAACCTGGATCAAGGGGGCGCTACGGGGTTCGTCCATGGGCGGGGGGGCGATTATCCAATTGCGCAATCTGTCTCGACCGGCCTCAGTAATGTGATAGACCTTACGGTCAGGGCGGTCTTCCTGGGGCACTTTTTCCATCTCGACCAGCGATTCTTCCGTTAAGCGCGCCAGCGTACGGTAGATCTGGCTTTGATCGGCAGGCCAGAAATGGCGCACGGAGCCGTCAAAGATCTTTTTAAGGTCGTAGCCGGTATAGGGATGGTAATTAAGAAAACCAAGAATGGCGAAGTCAAGGGACATATTTTACAACTCCTATATAGGATAGATATTATATAATATAATACATATAATAACAGGATCCAGCCTTTTGTCAATAGTTGGAAATCATTATTGGGAGGGAGTTAATAACAAAAGAGGAACAAAGAAAAAGCGGGGATCAAGTAAAGGGAATAAATTAAATAATAAGAGGGATGGCCTTTTCAATCCGCTCTTTCATTTGCGGAAGAAAAAGAGTATCAATCTGTGTCCCATCGGAAAGATGAAGAATCAATTTAAGTAAACCATTCTCTTGATCGGTCTGATCGACAGAACGGATTTTGGATAAAGGGATCACCTGCCATATCGCGCCGTATTTTTCTTTGCGATTTTCATGTTCATCGTCCCGGATCAGAATTAATTCTTGATCCGTGATCATGAGCAGGTGATTTGGAAAGACAATACGTTCAAACCATTCCTTGATCAGTTTTGGCAATAGGTTTGGAAGGCGATTGGCTTTTAATTCCGGCTGCCAAACAAGGTCCTTGACTTTTTCGCCTGGTATCAGGCAGTTTCGGCTGTAACTTGCAAATTTGAAACTTTCCTGTCTCAGTTCATCAAAGTTAGGTTTTTCCGTGGCATCTCTTTCATGGAAAAAGGATTGTCTGATCCTGCGCATGATCTCCCAAAACAGCCCTTCTGTGACGGTGTTGAAATGCAGGTCAACCCTGGCCGATTTTCCTGAAAATTCAACTCCGGCAAGGATAAAACTGGAATCAAGCAGAACTTTTCTAAATTCCATCAGGCTGATATCTTGGAGCTTAAACAAAAGGGAACTCTTGGAGGTCTTATCTACAATATAGAGCTTTTCCCTAAAAAGGCAGACCATTTTTTCCTGATAGCGATGAAGAAATCCTTCAAAAGAGGGGGTGATGACTGTAAAGGGAAATTTGATTTGTGAGAATTTGTGAAGATCGAAAAACCATTGGTAATCAACAGGTATTTCTTGATAACTGGCAATCCGTGTTGCCCAAGACAATCTGGTTTGCTCGGCGGGAGATAAGCGAGATGGCTTGATAGTATTTTCCTGTTTAGGAATCCCCATTGAATCCTCCCCGAAAAAAACAATTCTCAACAATTTTATAATTTTATGTTCTGATGTCAAGTGGACTGATAGAATAAATCTCTATTTGTAGGCGTCGGATGTCTCATTTTGAAATCTGGTAAAATCAACACTGAAATTCATGAAAATGTTATCAATTTGTGGTTCTCGTTTCTAATTCTATTAATCAGCACTGCTTACTGGAGTGGTTTTATGTTTTATAGTTCCAGAAAAAAAACTATTAGCAGTGAACCAAAGTCATACCTCACTAATTTGAAGAATAGAGCGGGGGGATAAATGTGTGGAATTTGTGGCATCCTCTTCCGCGATCAAAACCGAGCGGTAGAATCCTGGCGTATCGAGCGTATGAAAACAAGTATTGCCCATCGAGGCCCGGATGATGCGGGAGATTATTTCGACGGCAACCTTGCTTTCGGCCACCGCAGGTTGAGCATTATTGATCTTCAGCCTAGCGGACACCAACCAATGTCGGATGCAACCGGAAGATTTTGGATCATCTATAACGGCGAAATCTATAACTATGTTGAATTGAGAAGCTCTCTTGCTGTCACGGGAGTGGATTTTCGGTCTCATTCAGACACAGAAGTCATTTTAAACTTGTTTATAAAACATGGCGAAAAATGTGTCGATTATCTAAACGGTATGTTTGCTTTTGCAATTTGGGATGCACAAGAACGAACTCTTTTTGCTGCCAGAGACCGGTTAGGAATTAAACCTTTTTATTACTCCATTACTCCGGATGGATTTATTTTTGCCTCTGAGATAAAAGCTTTGTTTGCATCAGGCTTAGTTGTTCCAAAACGTGATGAAAGCGGGATAAAGGATTACCTGACTTTCCAATTTTGTCTGGGTGAAAAAACTCTCTTCAAAGGCGTGCAAAAATTGTTGCCGGGCAATTTCTTGAAGATCAGCGCAGACAGTCCTCCAACGATAGCAAAATTCTGGGCTCTAAATTTCAACGTAGACACCGACCACACAGAGCGCTATTTTGAGAAACGTTTACTGGAATTATTGGAAGATGCCGTGCGAATCCAACTTCGGGCGGATGTTCAGGTTGGCACGCATCTCAGCGGGGGATTGGATTCATCTTCTGTTGCCTGTTTGGCGGCGACCATGCTGAACGAGCCAATCCACACTTTCAGCGGCGGGTTTCGAGAAGGAAAACGTTATAACGAAACGGAATATGCCCGTTTGGTGGCTGAAAAAATTGGTTCGGTCCATCATGAGGTCTTTCCAACCTTGCGAGATTTTATAGAGACGCTCCCAAAAATCATCTATTGCATGGATGAACCAGCGGCAGGTCCTGGATTGTTCCCTCAAGTGATGGTATCTCGTTTGGCAAGTGAACAGGTAAAAGTTGTGCTCGGCGGCCAGGGTGCGGATGAACTATTTGGTGGGTACACACGATATTTGATCGCGTACCTTGAAGAATGCATCCGCGGTGGGATAGAGGGCACTCAAGAGGACGCGCGCTACGTTGTCACCTTAGACTCGATCCTGCCCAATCTGCCTCAATTGGATGGATACCAACCGCTGCTCAAATATTTCTGGCAGGACGGGCTTTTTGATAGTCAGGAACAGCGCTACTTCCGGCTGATCAATCACGGTCGAGATATGCTTCCTTATATTCATCCTGAAATCCTGAACAACTCAGAGTATGATCCCTATGAGTCTTACGCTGATCTCTTCAATCAGCATGATCTGACGTCCTATGTGAACAAAATGACCCGCTTTGATTTGCTAACCTTACTGCCGGCGCTTCTGCAGGTGGAAGATCGCACCAGCATGCTTTCATCACTCGAGTCACGTGTGCCCTTGCTTGATCATCGAATTGTCGAACTGGCAGCCCAGATGCCCCCCATGGTGAAGTTTAAAGGAGGACGCTCAAAATTCATCCTTCGCAAAGTCGTGAAGAACTTGATTCCGAAGGAGGTCTATGACCGTAAAGACAAAATGGGTTTTCCCGTGCCGCTTAACGACTGGTACGGAAACCAAGAAATGAAGGATTATTTACACTCGTTATTATTGGGCGAACAGGCTCGTGCACACGGATTGGTGAACGTAAAAACGTTATCGAACAGCCTTGAAAATGAAAGGGTGTTTGGCCGTGGGTTATGGGGGATTATATGCCTCGAAACATGGATGCAAACCTTTTTTGATGAAAAACAATGGCAGGCGATCTAATGATGAAATCTGTTCTTCAGGTGGATTTGATCAAGTCACAAATCGATTACGCTGTGCGGCATCTGATGAGCGAGATCAATCGGGATGCTTCCGCGCCGGCTTTTGGCTGTTTTGACCGCCGTTACTGGGCATGGAAACTGGTGGATTTTCCGGAAGCCACATTCCAACGAAATGTTTTCCCCCTGGCGTGGTATTGGAATCGTCATACCACTGATCCAGTGATCGAACGCGAGGGATTGCGACAGGCGATCATTGCAGGACTGCTCTACACATTTCAAATCCAGCATAAGGATGGATCCTTTGACCAGGCTTTTCCACATGAGCACAGTTATGGGGCAACAGCTTTCATTCTTCAGCCTCTGCTGTTGACGTATCAGATCATGAGCGCGGAATTATCTGCATCAGACAGGGCAATTTGCCAAACAGGTTTGCAACGGGCGGCTCGTTTTTTAACCAGCCACGCTGAAACTCACGATTTGATAAGCAACCACCTTGCCGGTGCAGCGCTGGCTTTGCTCCATTCAGGCGATTTCTTTCATCAATCGGAATTTACCACCACCGGGAATAAATTGATCGATTTCATTCTCAAGCACCAAGATCCGGAAGGATGGTTCCCTGAATATGGCGGTGCGGATCCCGGTTATCAAAGCCTGTGTTTGTATTACCTTTCCCAAGCCTCGGATTATTTTATAGCGGATCATGCTCTGCACAACGCCCTTGAAAAAGCTGTGGAATTCCTTGCTTGCTTCATCCACCCGGATGGCTCCTTCGCCGGAGAATATGGCAGCCGCAGGACTTCAATCTATTACCCGGGGGGCATCGCCTTGTTGGCGTGCAAGAATGCCACTGCTGCCGCCATGACCCATCGTATGCTGGATTCAATCGCCAAAGGAAAGACAGTTACTGTGCAGGATGTGGACATGGGTAATTTCGCACCACTGCTGCAAAATTTGATCCTGGCTTATAAGGTGGTCAGCGAAAGCCAACTGAAACTTCAGAAACCCTTGCCTTGTGACGCCGAAAATTTATGTATGGATTTTCCGAATGCAGGAATCAGCGTCCGCGCCAACAAGCGATATTATGCCATCATCGGGGTTTCTAATGGCGGTGTGGTCAAGGTTTTCGAGCGTAATACCGGGAAAACCCTTTTCAATGATGCCGGTTACTGGGGAATTCTGACGAATCAACGCAAGGTTTCTACACAGTTCACCATACTCGGCCGGCCTAGTCAAAGGTCTGATTCAGAAATATATTTTGAGGCGCCCTTTTACGAAGTATTGGCATCCATTCCGAATCCATTCCAGTTTGTGATCTTACGCATCCTGAATATCACCGTGATGCAGTCACTCGTGGTTGGTAATTTGATAAAAAAATTGCTGGTTCAACTTTTGATTAAAGGCCAGAGGAAAATCGCACTTAGATTATTAAGGCGAATCTGTTTTTCTGAAGAATCCATTGAAATTGAGGATTCAATAATAGCCGATTCAAGATTGAAATTACAGCAATTATCTTGTGGCAGCCCCTTTGTGTCCATCCACATGGCTTCTGCCCGTTACTATCCCTCTGTTTATGAAGCGGGAGAAGACAGTAAAAATGTGGTCGAAGTCGCTTCTCTTAACCAGGGTGGAACTGTCATGAATAGAATCGTGATCCAATGACACCATTAACCGCGGCCATTACAATGGATGTTGATTCACTCCAGTCGATCTATAAAGGGCAGGGGAACCGCCGTGCTGAAGGATATACCCACGCCGAGATGAGGATGGGACTTGAAACCTTTGCCAGGTTTCTTGAACCTTATCAAGCAAAAACCACCTTGTTTCTTGTGGGCAAGGATTTGGAGTATTTTGAGAACGTAGCACCGATCAAGGCGATGGTCGCAGCCGGGCACGAAGCGGCTAATCACACGTATAGTCATGCCCAAGGCTTCCGATTGCTTCCTTCAGATGAGAAAGAGAAAGAATTGGAGGACATGGAAACTGTCTGCAGGGATAAGCTGGGAATCAATCCCGTCGGATTTCGTTCACCAGGTTGGAATATAGGAGATGATGCGTTACCGATTTTAAAGCGACGTGGCTACCTTTATGATTCTTCTGTCTTTCCCACTTCAATTATGCCGTTGTTGAAACTCATGCATTGGTACACCATGCGTGAACGGTCAAAAGCAGACCGCACGACGATGGGACAATTTAATTATCTTTTTGCATCACCCATGCCTTATCATACGGGATTACACTCCCTTGCGTATAAGGGAAAGGAAGGGATCGTTGAAATTCCACTGACGGTCACCCCTGGATTCCGCCTGCCATTTTTTGCCACATTCCTGGTATCCACCGGACTTACTTTGTTTCAACAAAGTTTGCGCGCCTTACGCAAAGCTCTCAGGCCGATCCAATTTCAGTTCCATCTTTCAGATTTTGTGGATTACAACCATCCAGATCTTGCAGATCAAGTACCATTGGATGGACAGGGCCAATACGTGCCGTACGCCTTGCGTATGCCCCTGGAAGAAAAAATGAGCATGTTTCGAGTGGTGATGGATGCCATAGCAGAGAATTACACTTTCATCACACTTGAAAATTGGGCAAAT
>CAZNAF010000052.1:0-18321 GCA_964570925.1 uncultured Anaerolinea sp. | reverse complement strand
CGCAACCTACTGATTCGAAGTCAGGCACTCTGTCCAATTGAGCTACGGGGGCGTTTTCCGTTCGAACCCTATTTTAACATAAATTCTCCCGGATTCTGTTTTTTGGCTGACATGCCGTTTAATTTCCTCACAGTCTTTCCTCCCTTCGAACCTACCTTTCCCTTTTTCAAAACGCCACAGATAAATGAAACTTGGGGGATTTTCATTCCAGGCAGATGTAAGTATAATTGGCAAATATTTACGAAAACATCCAAGGGGTTCTTATAATCTGTTTTCATGATTTCAATTTCAACAATATAAAACTGGTAGCTGCGAGGGTGTATGAAAACGAACGTTGAGCCGCAAACAAATCAAGAACAAGATCAAGGACCAAAGAACAATTTTCTTGTCAAACACTGGCGCGTGGGCTGGATTCTCGCCTTATTGCTTTTGATCGCCTTCGTGGTGGCGATCACCCTTTTGATCCTCAATGCAAAAAGCCCCGGAAATTCAGTCTTAGCGGTGGTAACCGAGGCGGATCAGGAAGTCCTCCCCACTGAGGCTATTGCAGGTACGGAAGAACCACAGCCAGCTCCCGCCGTCACCGAGGCACCCGTTACTGAAGATCAAACATCATCCGATACACGCGTTTCGGATATCGACGGGATGGAGCAGGTATTCGTCCCGGCTGGTGAATTTCTTATGGGTACCAACGACATCGAAGCCAAGCGTGAGATCGGCGACGGCCGTGCTTACCCTGAGATCCCTCAATTCACCTATTTTCTCGATGATTTCTGGATCGACAAGTACGAGGTCACCAACGCACAATACCACGCCTGCATCGAAGCTGGAGCCTGCACCGAACCCCACCGCGTTGGAAGTTACACTTACCCTGATTATTTCACCAACCCCGTCTATGACAATTATCCGGTGGTTTGGGTGAGTTGGTTCCAGGCCAATGACTATTGCGAATGGGCAGGCAGGCGTCTTCCTACCGAGGCGGAATGGGAGAAGGCCGCCCGCGGCACGGAAGGGCTCAAATACCCCTGGGGCAACGATCCCTATACCCCTGATAAAGCCAACATATGCGATGTGAATTGCACGCGCACGCATCGCCTGGAAGACTATGACGATGGCTATCCCGATCTCGCCCCTGTGGGCAGCTTCCCGGCGGGCATCAGTCCCTACGGCGCTCTCGATATGGCCGGTAATGCCTGGGAATGGAACAGCACCGAGATCCAGCCTTATCCCTACGATGCCAACGATGGTCGTGAAGACCCCGGCGGTATCGATGTGGAGCGCGGCTGGAGGGGCAGTTCCTGGGCGAACGGCTTGTGGTGGCTGCGTTCTTCTGTGCGCTATCACGCCCTTGATTTTTATTCCTGGTATGTACTCGGCATCCGCTGCGCTGCCGACGCCAATTGATCTTTCATAGAAACATAGAGGCTGACGACCACATCGCCAGCCTCTTTTCTTTTCATTTTCCCAACAACGCTTGAAAAAATGACCTTGTTGTAACGGATTGCCCCGAGAGCAGGTTTTGCGCCCTGAACATGCGCGCGGCGCTCTTCACCAGCATCCAGGCCGTCAGCCCGATCAACACGGCAGCCAAAATTGTTTGCCAGACTGGCACACTGGTGGCAGCCAGTCTGGTCATCATGCTTACCGGCGCGGTCAACGGAAACAAACTCAGCGCCACCGATAACGGTCCATCCGGGGCCTGGATCAGGCTGCTGATGAATACCAGGGGAATGATCAAGGGAATGATCACCACGGTCGTAACCTGACCGGCTTCGCGGATGTTTGGCACCAGCGCTCCTAGACCGGCCATCAGGCTTGCGTATACCGCGTAACCCAATAGAAAGAACAGGGCTCCCCAAAGTAAAATGCTCGGCGGAAGCTTGAAAGCGTCTCCCAGGGCGAATTGACGGCCTGAGAATTGCAGCATCAGATACCCCGAGCCTGACCACACCACCGTCTGCAGCAATCCCACGAGCCCCAGGGCAATGATCTTGCCGGTCAACATCTGTCCCGGCGTGATCGAGGTCATCAAGATTTCCATCATGCGGTTTTGTTTCTCACCCGAGATGCTATTTAATAGCAGACTGGCTGAAGTGAGGATCACGATATAAAAAAGAAAGGTGACGATATAAGGCAGGAAGAAAGTAAGCGCGTTGGAGCTGCTTCGTTGTGGTGTTTCAGAGAGTGACACTTCCTCGACAATGATCGGTTCTTGCACCCGGTTTGCCAGGTCGGCATTGCCCTCCAACAGAGCGTGTGCCATCAACCCTTCAATGGCTTCAGACTGCGTGAGTCCGCCCATCGGGTTGAAATCCGGTCTCACATAAACGATCTCACCGTTTTCCAGATAATCAGCGTCGATCAGGTAATAGGCGCTGATCACACCCTGGGTGATGGCTTTTTGGGCGCTTTTTTCATCCTCGAAAGCCACGAGGGTTTCCTCATAAACTTCGGGGACTGTCTTCACTAATCCACTCGCGTCGATAAATCCTTCCGGCAGATCCGAGCCTTTGACCGAGGGCGCAAAGAAATTTTCCATCAATTCGCTTCCATCCGTGCCCGTGGATTTCTGAATGCCTGAAACCACCAAAAGCACAAGGAAACCGGTGAAGGGGATGAGGAACAAGGTTAGCAAAAAGGACCGTCTTGTTATCACACCGATGAACTCATTTTTAAAAATCAACCAAATTTTATTCATTTGATATCCTGTTTCTATGAACGTTGGAATGCTTCTTTAAACGGGACTTTTTTACCATAGCGAAGCATGCCAATGCGGAAGATCTTGCCGGCCAGCCAAAGTGAGAACGCGGCCAGCGCGACCAGCACCGTGATGGTGATCGTGATCTGCCACCATGGTATGTTCGTGAAACCGGCTCGCAGCGGCATGGCGATGGGCGCGGTAAGCGGGAACATGCTCATGCCAACCGCCAGCGCTCCGTTGGGGTTGAACATGATCTGACTGGTAAACCAGAAAGGCACCACGATCGGCAGGGTGAACAGACCGGCCAGTTGCTGTGCTTCACGCGATTCCGTGGCGGTGGCACCGAGGGCACCCATGGCAGCGGCGATCATCACAAAAGCGGGCAGCAGGGTTCCGGCCAGCAATAAAACATATTTAATATCCAGGGCAGGGACGCTTTCCATATCAAGGAAGTTGGGCGCAAGATTTAATCCCACGATCACAAAAAAGATCCAAATTACGAGTTGGGTCAATCCCACCATCAGGTCGCCGACCACTTTTCCGGCCATCAATTGGGTGGGTGAAACCGATGTGACGAGGATCTCCATGGTGCGGTTTTCCTTCTCTTCGACCACCGCTTGCAAGAGATAGCCGCCGCTCACATTCACGGCGATGATAAAAAGTACGCCCGCGATCATCGGCAGCATCATGACCATCCAGTTGTTCGAGCCCATTTCACGGCTGCCATCCAAAGAACGGATGGTGATCTCGTTCCCTTCGGTGATCCTCTCAAAAACGGGTTTGGGCAGATCCCGTGCCAGGTTAAAGGCCACAAAATCACCAAAATCATCTTCCGCGTTGCTGCTGGTTTTGTTTAAAGTGGTCATCACCACGTTACCCGTGGAAAAATAATCTTCCTTGAAAACAAACATAGCCTGGATCTCACCCTGCTCCAGGGCTGATTTCGCGGCGTCTTCATCTGGATACGCGATGGATTCAACGGTTTTAAAGATCTTTTTTTCCTCAGCGGGGACCTGTTGCGCGTCAACCAGTATGTTATACGGGTCGACGTAACCCACAGGTTTCTTGTCATATTGCAGCCACACGGAGAGGAATCCAACCCCCACCATCAGGCCGACAAAAAGCGGCATACTTAAAATGGCAAAGATGAAGCGTCTGCGTGCGACGTGGCGTTTATACTCGTGCCAAAAGACCAGCCAGAACTTCTTCATCCCTTGGCTCCTTCCGATTTCACCACGCGGATGAAGATCTCATCCAGATCCGGCATGGCAATTTCGAACTGGTCGATATTGATGTTACGCTGTACCAATTCCTGCAGCACCTTTTGGGGGCTGGTTCCTTGATCCAGGTGCAGCAGGGTATGGCTGTTCTTTTTCTGCATTCCAGAAACACCGGGCAGGGTGGGGGGAAGTTCTTGTGCTGAACGCACGATTACGGCCTCAGAGGCGAATTGGCGTCGGATATTTTCAAGACTTCCGTAAAGCATGGTGCGTCCCTGGTGGATGAGAGCGATCCTGTCGGCAAGTTCCTCCACCTGGTGCATCTGGTGCGTGCACATTACGATGCACGTCCCTTTGGCGCGTTCTTCCAACAGCAGTTCCTTCACCATCTGCGTGTTGACCGGGTCCAGGGCGCTGAAAGGTTCATCGATAATGATGAGTTCCGGTTTGTGGATCAGCGTGGTGATCAGCTGGGCTTTTTGCTGCATGCCTTTGCTGAGTTCTTTTACTTTTTTCTTTTTTGAGTGCGCCAGGTCAAAGCGTTCAAGATATTCAGAAATTTGTTCCCTGGCTTCTCCCTCATCCAAACCTTTTAGGGTTGCCAGGTAGATCAAACATCGGTCAAGCGGGATGTCTTGGTAGAGCCCTCTTTCCTCGGGCAAATAACCAATCTTATTCTTCTTTTCCTCGCTCATTTTTCCGCCGAAGATGTTTACGCTTCCTGAATCCGGTTTGAAAATATCGAGGATGATCCTGATGGAGGTGGTTTTTCCGGCTCCGTTGGGACCCAACAAACCAAAAATTTCACCCGGCTCAACATCAAATGACACATCGTTGACCGCTTTTTGCGTTCCAAACGATTTTGAGATCTGTACTACGTTTATGGTTGACATGCCTTCTTCCTGTAGAATTGAAATGATATCGTTCCGTGTTTGAACACCCTAAATATATACGGCGATAAATGTAAACGGGTTGCTAATTTTACCAATAATGGGAATCATCTAATCGTATCAGGTCATTATAATAAAATTATTAGAAGACAGGCCTTTTTTGCATGTAAAATATTAGAAACCAATTGGAGATGACCTCATGACCATGACTTCTCGTGAACGTGTGAACGCCGTATTAAACCATGAAATCCCTGACCGTGTGCCCATTATCATTGGTGTGAGCAATGCCACGGGCATCAAGATCAGACCCTATCGCGGTTTATTGAAACTGATGAACCTTGAGGTTGAAGAAAAATATATTTATGATTGGCCTGAATTGGGCACCGCCCTGCCTGACGAATGGGTCATGCAGCGCCTGCACAGTGACGTGCGCGGCGTGTTGGATCGTTTTCCGCTGGAGGTGTATCAGCGCAACCAGTCACGCCCGCCGCACACTCCCTTCATTGATGATTGGGGTGGCGGACAGATGGAGATCGGCCCTGACGAGTGGTTTCCGGGCATCGCGCCCATCCCCGACGCCACGACTGTGGACGTGCTGGAAAACTATCCCTGGCCCAACATGGATGACCCTTACCGGGTAGCCCATGTGCGCGAACAGTCCCTCAAACTGCACCAGGAAAACCTCTATGCGATCATGGCGACGCCGTGGCTGATGTTTCCCTTCGAGCGAGCCTTTGAAATGCAGGGTATGGAAAAATTCCTCATGAACCTGGCCACCGAACCGGATTTCGCCCAGGAACTCCTCAACAAGAACAATGAATTGTGTATGCGCCTGATGGGCAATTTTCTCGATCAATGCGGCGACATGATCGATATCATCAAGATCGGCGACGACCTTGGTACGCAGGAAAACTTGATGATCTCCCCGCGTATGTACCGCAGGATGTTGAAACCTCTGCATGCCGAGATGATCGCCTTGATCAAACAAAAGACCAAGGCAAAAATATTCTTCCATACCGATGGAGATGTTTTTGACCTCATCGAGGACTTCATCGAGATCGGGGTCGATTTGCTGAACCCCATCCAGACCTCGGCGGGCAAGATGTCAAATCTCGAGGAACTAAAAAACCGTTACGACAAGCGCATCGTTTTTTGCGGCGCCATCGATACGCAAAAGGTTCTGCCCTACGGCACACCGCAACAGGTGCGAGATGAGGTCAAACGGGTCATGAGCATTTTAGGAGAGGATGGGGGATACATGCTCGCAACCGTGCATACCGTGATGAACGAAGTCCCTCCCGAGAACATCCTTGCCATGGTGGACGCCGTGGAGGAATTTGGACATTATCCTTTCTAAGTACTTAAAAATAAAACGAGCCTGCAACTCATCGCAGACTCGTTTTTGTAATTTCTAAGTCTATAGGCTTTCTTTTTCGTATGCCGTTCCGGCGACCGCTGGGCCTCTGCTTCGTCCAACCACGCCGCCCAAAACGACGATGGTGATTACATAAGGCAGCATCAGCAAGATCTCAGCCGGAATAGGGAAGCGCAGCAGGGAAAGCTTTGTGGTCAATGATTCCGCGAAACCGAAAAGGAATCCGGCGCCAAGTGCCCCAACCGGGTGCCAGTTGCCAAAGATCATGGCAGCCAGGGCGATGAATCCGCGGCCTGCAGTCATGGTTTGTTCAAAACGACCCACGGAACCCAACGAGAAATAGGATCCGCCAAAACCTGCTACCGCACCGCTTAACAAACAAGCCAGGTAGCGCATACGGAAAACGTTAACACCTAGGGTATCGGCCGCTTTGGGGTGTTCGCCCATGGCTCGGTGTCTTAATCCCCAACGAGTTTTGTACAGAGCGATCCACAAAACGACCACCAGGATGTACATGGCGTAAATATACAGGTTTTGATCGAACAGGATGGGGCCGATCACCGGAATTTTTGAAAGCAGTGGGATCGCATAAGGTTTGAAAAAACCCGATTCGTTGAAATGATGATATTGGGGATCTTGCAGGAATTTTATGTACATGTATGAGGTGAGGCCGGTGGAAAAGATATTGATCATGGTGCCTGAAATAATTTGATCCACCTTGTATTTAATGGACAACACGGCATGGATCATGGCCAGGAACATGCCCATCAAAATGGCTGCTAAAACACCCGGCCATAACCCGGCCATGCTGCCAACTACGGCACCGGCAAAAGCGCCGCTGATCATCATACCCTCGATGGCTATATTCACGATGCCTGCTCGTTCACATAAAATACCCGAGAGTGCCCCGATGGTAATCGGAACCGCTCTGATCACCATCACCGCCAGCATGCCGGTGAAATTGATGGAACTGCCGGAAGCCCCCCAGAAAAGAAAGGCTAAAACTACCAGCACGCAAACCAGGCCGATGATCGCGGTCGTGGCCTTCTTAAAACCCCTGAAAATTTGGAATAATCCAAGACCAAGGCACAGGCCACTGACAATATCCAAGCTTAGACGCGAATTAAAGAACCAGTCGGGGATTTGAATGGCTTTATCGTTGATGTTCGTGGCGAAGGTGGTCATGGATCCAGGTTCCAGGGAATTGGTAAGGATCAACCTGATGAACACGGCCACTAAAATGAAAAAGATTCCCAAAATACGGCGGCGTGAACTCGCGATAGCGGTTTTTACACGGATTACTTGTTCAGATTGAGCGTGATTATTCATCATTTCTTCTCACTCGAGGCAGCTACGGCCGGGCTGATATCTTTAACGGATGGGGATCTTAATCTGTAGATTGTGCGAATGATCGCTGGCGCGGCGATGAACATGATGATGAATGCCTGCAATATATTGATAATGTAGATTGGTACGCCGGCATTCAATTGCATCACTCTTGAGCCGCTTTTCAAAAAACCAAACAGCAGCGCGGTCAGGATCACCCCCAAAGGGTGATTCTGCGCCAACAAAGCCAGCGCGATGGAATCAAAACCGTAGCCGCTGGCCAGCGCCTGTGATTGTCGCCAGGAAACACCTAATATTTCGTTTGCCCCTGCCATACCCGCAATAGCGCCGGAAGCCACCATGGCCAAAACGGTCACCGCGGTGATGTTCATCCCCGCGTAGCGTGAAGCGTGCGGGTTCAACCCCACGGAGCGGATTTGATAACCCCATGTGGTTTTGAACAAGACAAACCACACAACCACCGCCACGACAATGGCGATGAAGAAACCGATATGAAAACGGTTGATATCCGGGAAGAGACGTAATAATTTCGCACTGTCAAGCACCCAAGGGGTTTTTGGCACCACTTCTTTGGGGTCCTTGAATGGGGAAGCAATAAGGTAATAGATCAGGTAGTAGGCCACATAGTTCATCATGATTGTTGTGATCACTTCGTGGGCTCCTGTTTTTACTTTCAACCAGCCGGGAACAAATCCCCACAGACCACCGGCAGCCGCACCGACCATGAAGGCCAGGGGCACGTGCACCCAGGGGGATAATCCGGTAAACGTCCAGCCTGCCCATGCAGCGGCGATCCCGCCGATCTGCACCTGTCCTTCAGCACCGATATTGAACATGCCCGCTTTAAATCCCAATGCCACCGCCACTCCGGAAAACAGGTAGGGTGTGGTTACCACGAGGCTTTCAAAAAAAGGGCTGAGCGATTTTTTGATCTGCAGCGCGTCACCTGTGGCAAAAGCCGCCCGGATCTTTGCCGGATCGCCAAAGGAGCCGATGAATAAGGAAGAATAAGTTTTCGCCACGATCTTCCATGAAGCTGCCAATCCTTCTCCCAATGAACGGCCGTAAGCCTGATAGACCTCAGGAGTCGTCAGGATCACCAGTATCCCACCCAGAATGAAACCACTGATGATAGAAAGGATGATGATGGTCAGGGTGTTTTTTGACAATTCCTCGTAGAAAATGGTCAAAAAGTTCTTCTTTTCAACTTTTTGGTTGGTGTCAGTCATATGTTTATCCTAAGTAATCAATTCGCGAACCTGAGTATCTTCGGTTTTTTTCTTCTTCTTTAGTGATGGCATGACTCCCGCCATCAACAAACCGAGTTCTTCCTTGGTTACTTCATTAGCGTTTACGGTTGTTAAGATCTTGCCACGATACATCACTGCGATCCTGTCAGACAACTGCATGATCTCATCCAATTCGGTCGAAACGAGCAAAACCGCGCATCCTTCATCGCGCTTTTCCACGATGCGGCTATGGATGTATTCGATCGAACCGACATCCAGACCGCGCGTGGGTTGTGAAGCCACCAGCAATTTAATTGGTCTTGAAAATTCACGTGCGATGATCACCTTTTGCTGATTGCCGCCGGACAGGTAATTTACCAGCGTAGAGCCTCCGGGTGTGCGGATGTCAAATTTTTTGATCAATTCTTTGGCGTTGTTGTCAATGGCGTTGCGCTGTAAAATGATGCCTTTAGCGAAGGGAGAAAGATAATAGGTATTCAAGACCAGGTTGTCTTCCACAGGACTTGCCAGTACCAGGCCGTCTTTCTGTCTGTCTTCCGGGATGTGCGCGGAACCCAGTTCTGTGATCTTGCGCGGGTTGGCTTTGGTGACGTTCTGTCCTTCCAGGCTGATCTTGCCTGAGGTCGAGGTCATCAAACCTGTCAATGCTCTCACAAGTTCGGTCTGTCCGTTGCCTTGAACCCCGGCGATTCCGAGCACTTCACCGCTTTGCACTTCAAACGAAACGTCATCCACTTTAACGTGATTGTGAGAATCCATCACGATCAGGTTTTCCACCTGAAGCATGGCACCACGTGGGTTGCAGGCTTTCTTGGCGGTCTTTAATTCTACTTCGCGGCCAACCATCATGGCAGCCAGTTTCTCGGGGCTGGCCTTGTCGGGTGTCGTGGATCCGACCACTTTTCCCTGCCTGATCACTTCTATTCGGTCTGCGCACTCCATCACCTCACGAAGTTTGTGTGTGATAAAGATGATTGATTTTCCCTGATCTACCAGCGTTTTCAAGATGGAAAACAGTTCATCCACTTCCTGGGGGGTGAGCACGGCCGTGGGTTCATCCATGATCAAAATGTCCGCGTTGCGATAGAGAAGCTTAATGATCTCGACGCGTTGCTGCAGGCCGACTGGCAGATCTTCCACCATATCAGCGGGATCAATATTTAACTTGTAATGCTCTGATATTTCCTTGATTCGCTCAGCGGCTTTCTTTCTGTCCAGAAAGCCACCCCAGCTTGTGCATTCCTCACCCAACATGACATTTTCTGTTACCGTAAAAACGGGGATCAGCATAAAATGCTGGTGGACCATGCCAATGCCTGAACGGATTGCATCGATGGGGGAACTGACCTCGATCTTTTTCCCGTTAACAAAAATTTCACCCTCATCGGGTTTATATAAACCATAGAGGATGTTCATTAACGTCGTTTTCCCTGCGCCGTTCTCTCCCAGCAGGGCTAAGATTTCCCCTTTATTTAATTGAATATTAATGTGGTCATTGGCCAGAACGCCCGGGAATCGCTTGGTGATACCTTTCAATTCGAGTATTGGAGGCATTGATTCTCACCTGGATTGGATTTGTATGACAACTATTTTACCATACTTGACAAGCACCTGGTTTATAAGCAAAAAGAGCCAGGGTTGACCCTGGCTCTTTGCGGTACGTACGAGATTATTCGATGGGGAGCGGTGCGGGAATGGTGATCTCACCCGAGATGATCTTGGCTTGCAGATCTTCGATCTCGGCTTTCAGTTCGTCTGGAACTTCCACTGCCGGGTTGTAGGTTAGCTGGGTGCCGCCATTTTCAAGGGTCAGCACATAGTCGCCACCTTCCCAGGTGCCGTTCACAACGCGGTCGATGGCATCATAAATGTGCACATCCACACTCTTGGTAATACTGGCCAGGATCTGCTCAGCATATTGCGGGTAGACTAAGGCCCAGTCCTGATCCACGCCGATGATGTAGCCCTTGCCCTGTTCCTGCATAACTGCAGCCGTGGCTGCACCAACGCCACCATTTACGGGCAGGATGATGTCAGCGCCTTCTTGCATCTGGCTCTGGCCAACGGAGCGGCCTTTGTCGGCATCGATCCATGAACCGGTGGCTGTGGCCTGTCCGGGGTTGTTGTAATCGTAGCCGATCACGCCCACGGTGGTTCCATGAACTTCATTGTATTTCTGAACACCCCACCACCAACCATCACCAAAGATCTGAACGGCGGGGCCCATGATACCAACGTACCAACCAACATTTCCGGTCTCGGTCATTCCTGCGGAAAGGTACCCGGCCAGGTAAGCTGATTGTTCCATCAATGCGGTGACACCGCGGAAGTTATCCAGTCCAAATCCACCCATGTCAACACCGGCATAGTAGATATCAGGATTGGCTTCGACAGCTGCTTTGCAGTCGTCGGTCATCATGAAACCAACGCACACGATCAATTGGGCGCCAGAATCCTTGCAGGCTTGCAGGTTCGGGGCAAAGTCGGTCGGTTGGGTTGACTGGATGTAATTGCCTTCAATACCAAAATCGACTTTACCTTTTTCGACACCCTTCCAGGTAATGTCGTTGAAGGATTTGTCACCGATTCCACCGCTGTCGGTGACCATGCAGACTTTCACGGGTTCCGCAGCTTCGGTGGCCATGGGTGCCTCGGTAGCAGCGGGAGCTTCGGTGGCAACTGGTTCTTCCACCATGGGGGCTTCCGTTGCTTTGGCGCAGGCGCTTAATGCCAACACAGCAACCAATAGAACTGAAAGTACTACAAATAGTTTCTTAGACATTCTTTCTCCTCCTACAGAGATAGTTGATTTGTGGGCTTTGGTCGCCCCACGAGTGTCTTTAGTATAGCGTCATTTTCTTGCTCTTTCAAGTGGCAAGCGGTCAAAAATGCCTTAAATGTCAGACATTTCAACCATTTTTTAAGCTAATTTGTATTAATTGTTGCTTCTGACAACTTTTTCGCTTCGTGGGCAACGTCTTTCACCTTGAGCATGGATAAGAAAGCCAGGCCCATAAAAACCGCTCCAAAAATGAACAAAACGCGGTAGTCGAAACCAATATTCTCCACCAGCAGACCGCCTGCAACCGGGCCGATCACCGCAGCCAATTGGGATGAGAAATAGTACAACCCCGTGAAAGCCCCAATGCGGTTTTCGTCGCCGTGATCATACACCAGCGGCAGACTGTTAACGTTCACCCAGGCCCAGAAGAACCCCACCAGCACGAGGCCCACGATCAGGGTGATCATGCTGTTGATAACGAAGTAACTGATCAGGAACACCGGCATCAGGCCTGTCAGACCCCACAGGATGGTCTTCCTGCGCCCGAGTTTCCCCGCGATCATCCCTGAGGGGATGGCGAATGCCATGAAGGATAGGTTGGCCACGGCCGCAACGATGGATGCGGTGGAAGCCTTCATTCCCAGGCTGAAGACCGCGAAGGATGAAAGCCCAGTCTCCACCGCGCCAAAACCGGTGAACCAGCACAAGATTGCCAGCAGCATGAAGATCATCGACTTGTCTTTGTTGGCGAAAACGGCTTTCAGGTTAGGGATGAGACCCTTAACGCTTTCATTGGGGTCAGAATCTTCTTTTTGTTCCTTGCGTTCTTTCACGAGCAACAGCACCACGATCATGGCTACGGTCAAGGCCACTGCACCGGCCACAAAAGGACCCGGTCTGCCAAAGGCGTCATAGATGATTCCGCCGCCCACAAACGCCAGCACACCGCCGATACCGCCCATCAGGTTGATCACCCCGTTTGCGCGGCTGCGTTCGTTTACATTAAAGAGGTCACCCAGCCAGGCGATCACCGGGCTGCGAAAAAGAGCCATGCCGAAGTTGGTGATTAAAACAAAGACGGCCAGTGCCAGCACGGTCTTTGCCATCGGGATGGAGATGAATCCGAACAACGCGATGGGCAGCCCGATCAGGATCCAGGGTTTGCGTCTTCCAATCTTGGTCCAGGTGCGGTCGCTGCGCGCGCCGACCCAGGGTTGGACAAATATGTTAACGATGTTGTCCCAGGTCATGATGAACATGGCTAGCGCTGGGGTGAGGGCAAAACCGGCGATGGTCGGAAGTTCCTTGCCGGCTTTCAAGAGCTGCGCTTCGAATTCCGGGTTGCCTGCCTGCAGTATCAGCGGCACCCATTGATTGAAGATCGGCCATAAAACACTGATGCCGAGGAACCCAAAACCGATCAAAAATGTACGACCCCACGGAAACTTTCTCATTCATCTTCTCCTTTTTCTTGCACCTGTTTGAGGAATTTTCTTTCTTTTTCACTTAATTCCACATTGCTGAGCAGTTCTGGTCGTTGTTGCAGTGTGCGCAGCAGTGATTGTTCCCTGCGCCAGCGTGCGATCTCGGCGTGATTGCCAGAGAGTAAAATGTCAGGCACCTTCCAGCCGCGAAACTCTTCCGGCCTGGTGTAATGCGGATATTCCAACAGCCCATTGGCGAAGGAATCATCCTCAGCGCCATCCGGGTCTCCCAGCACACCCGGTAAAAACCGTGAGACAGCATCCAGCACGATCAGGGCTGGCAGCTCTCCACCGGTAAGTACATAGTCGCCGATCGAAAGTTGATCACTTACCAGGTGTTCACGCACCCGTTCATCCACGCCCTCATAGCGGCCGCACAAGAAAGCGATACGCGGCAGGATGGAAAGTTCGCGGGCGATGGCTGCTGAAAAAGGCCTGCCCTGCGGACTCATCAAGATCAAGGGACATTCAGGCGGTGCACCCAAAACGGATTCGACGGCTTCGAAGATGGGTGGTGCTTTCATCACCATCCCCCCGCCGCCGCCGTAGGGAGCGTCATCGGTGATGTGGTGCCGGTCGGTTGTCCAGTCACGTATATTGTGCACCTGCACGTCAATCAATCCTCTCTCCCTGGCTTTGAGAAGGATGCTGGAGTTAAGATAAGGTTGGAACACTTCTGGCAATAAGGAAAAAATATCAAAACGCATGCCCTGATTCTAGCAAAGAATGCGCTCTGAAAGCAAGTTCGTTTTATCCTATGTGAATCCCCTTCGAGGCCAGTTTGGCATATCTTGACGCACTTATGTTCCGTTGGTAAGATGAAAACCTATGTATATTAAAGGTTCCAAATGGAGCATGCAGCGCAAACGACGCACGGTCAACCCTTTTCGTGTGCTCCTGATCCTGTTATTTGTTGCTGCCCTCATCCTCTTTGACAGGATGGTTGTTCCGGCGATCCCGCAGCTATTTGTTTACACGCCAACCCCCACGCGTGCGCCCGAGTCTTTTATTACAGAAGCCGAGATACTGGCGGAGGAAGGCCGTTATTCCCTGGCCATCCAAACCTACAACCAGGCTGTGTTGGCTGATCCGCGAAACCCGGCCAGTTACCTGGCTCTAGCGCGATTGAACATTTACACCGCCAATTACGAAGAGGGCGTCAAGAACGCTGAAAACGTGTTGATGATCAACAAGAACAATGATACAGCCCTGGCTTTGTTGGGCTGGGCTTACGGACTGGCCGGTGATTACATCAAGGCCGTTGGCACCCTTGAGGAGGCCATTGCCATCAATAAGGATAACGCCGAAGCGTACGCTTATCTCACCGAAGTTTACGTGTACATGATGGCCGCGGGGCAGGGGCCTTTGGACGTGTTGGACCTGGCGCGTGAGGCATCGCGGCGGGCGGTGGAATTGGCACCCAACTCTCTTGCCACGCATCGTGCACGCGGATTCCTGCTGAACTGGACGGCTAATTATGAAGAGGCCGTGGTCGAATTTGAAAACGCCATCAAGATCAATCCCAACATCGCCGTCCTTCATTTGGAATTGGGGAACAACTACCGTGCGATTCAGGAATATGACAAGGCCATTACCGAATATTCAAAAGCCAATTCGCTCAACCCCAACGATCCCACGCCTTTGACCTCGATCTCGCGCACCTACTTCACCAATGGTGATTACGCCAAGGCCATCCAATACGCTGAGGCGGCTGTGGCTTTGGTGCCCGGCGATGCGACGCTGCACGGAAACCTGGGCTTGATCTATTGGAAAAACCGCCAACTGCTGGACGCGGTGGACGCTCTCAGGCTGGCGGTTCGCGGCGGCACGACCGCTGACGGCGTTACGGTCAGCGGGCTTGAACTGGATTACGGCCGTGTTGGCGAATACTATTACACCTACGGTCTTGCGCTTGCCCGCACCAGCCAGTGCGGTGAAGCGCTTCAAATCGCTCAGGCCGTAGCTACCGGTATGCGCAATGACGATATTGCGCAATACAACGCCCAGGAAGTGATCTTGATCTGTGAACAGCTGGCCAAACAGGGCATTGCCGATCTGCCCACTTCCACACCCTTTGCGGCTCTCGAAGACACACCGGATCCTTTTGAAACGACGGATCCCCTTGAAACGCCGGCTCCTTAGGTTATAACGATTCTTTTTTCAGAATGATTGACTATAGCGGCAAGAAATTCCTTTTTCGAAAACGAAAACGCACCTCCAACCCAGTGAGGATATTTATCGGTTTTGTCATCCTTCTTGGGCTCGCGTTCGTGCTGCGTGCTTTTGATACAGGCCGCATCACACCCATCCTTGCTGCTACGCCCACACCCACGCGCACACTTGGATCTTACGCCCAGGAGGGGGAGGCGCATTTTTCAGCCGGCAATCTGGAAAAAGCCATCGAGGCTTATCGCGACGCCGTGCGCGTGCAGCCGCGTGACCCGGAATTATGGGCTCAATTGGCGCGTATCCAGGTATATTCCACGTCACAATTCACCACCGACCTTGAAAAGAAAGCCCGGCTCGAAGAAGCTTTTGCCTCCATTGAAGAAGGGCTGAAGGTCGCGCCTGAATATAGCATGCTCCACGCGGTGCACGCATTGGCGCTTGACTGGTATGGCCAGTCGTCCATCGCAGGAGAAAATTGGCTTGATTACCTCATCCAGGGAGAACAGGCTTCCATCCGGGCCTTGCAATATGACAGCACCAACGCCCTCGCCCTGGCCTATTACGCAGAATTGTTGATCGATCAGCAAAAATGGGTCCAGGCGCAGCAATACATCGAACAGGCTCTGGAACGCGACCCATCCCTCATGGATGTGCACCGCGTCAATGGTTATGTGAATGAGTCCATTGCCAATTATGAACAGGCGGTGGAGGAATATAAAAAAGCCATCGAAATCATGCCCAACCTGAATTTTCTCTACATTTCACTGGGGGCTAATTATCGCAAACTGGCTAACCTGAGCCCTTTTACTGCTGAACAAAACAAGTATTATGACCTGGCGCTGGATGCGTTTGATGCCGCTGCCAAGATCAATGCCCGCCTGGGCATTCGCGACCCAATTCCTCAGATCACCATTGCCAACACGTACATTCAAATGGGCCAGGCCCTGGCTGCTTCCACCAACATGCTGGCCGCTTTGAATTTCAAGCCGGAAGACCCTGCGTCATACGGCCAGGTAGGTGTCGTCTATTACAAAGCGCGTAATTACGAGGGCTCCATCCTGCCCCTGAAATGCGCCGTGCGCGGCTGCTCCGCTGTGGAATCCTGTACGGTTCGTTCAGGAGGTATTGAGTGTTCTGAAGAAGACGCCTCGGATCCTCTGATCGTGATCGATGCCCTGCCGCTCACCAATACCACCGCCATTTACTATTACATCTATGGATCCGTGTTGGCCGGGATGAACACCGAGAACAATAATTATTGCGTGGAAGGATTGGAAGTTTTCGACGAAGTGGCTGCCGGTTTTTCGGGAGATCCGACCATCATGGCCATTGTGGATGAGGGTGTCGCCATTTGCAATAATCAAGGCTATTATTAACGATGGCTAGAAGGAGGGAAATGGACCGAAAAAACAACCCAGGCTGTCTTGGATTCCTGTTCCCGAACCGGTGCGTGCAGCGGCGTGAATCCATGGTGGATGAAACCGAAGAGGTACAGGGGGAGGTTTCCTTTCCATACCGCGTAACCAAACGCATCATGTCACCTGCAGAGCAGTCTTTTTATCACGTCATTCAAAAGGTTTTGGGTGATGCCTACATGATCTGCCCCCAGGTTTCACTCTCGGCCGTGTTCTGGATCAGCGACCATACTGCTTACACTTCCGCGTTTAATCGCATTGCGCGAAAGAGGGTGGATTTTATTGTCTGCGACGCTTTGACCACCAAGACCCTCTTTGGCATCGAATTGGATGACTCCTCTCACAAACGTGAGGATCGCGCTGAACGCGACGAATTTATTGATAACGTCTTTAACGCCGCCGGCCTGCCGCTCGTGCATTTTGCAGCTAAGGAGGCTTACAACACAGCGGACTTGAAACGAGTTTTTGACCGGGTACTCACCGTTCGAGAAGAGGATGCGAGCCCCTTTTTACCAGAAGTGGGGGTCAGGCCGGTGCAAGAACCTGCCATCCCGCGCCACGAGATCTGCCCAAATTGCGGATCGCCTTTCCGCATCCGGGAATCCATTTCCGGGCCTAACCAGGGGCGAAAATTCAACGTTTGCAGCCGCTATCCCGAGTGCAATACGAAGATCCTCGTTGAAAATTAATTTTCCTGTATATTCTGAAATAACCCCTGGTATCTGCGTTTATCCCCGGAATCGGCCTTTTGCTGTTTCCATCCCCCCACCAGACTTTTTGATTGATAGGAGATTAGGGGCGAGTGCGTCACTTGCCAGGGTTGCTAATTTTCCGTTCTGCCACTCTTACCGCCTGAAAATATCAGAATTTTATTAGAGATATTAACAAACTCTTGACACTCCAAATAAGCGCAGGTATCATAAGGTCGATATTAGCACTCATGTTATTCGAGTGCTAAAAACCTAAAAATCCAAACTATCCTAATCAGGAGGCAAGTATGGCGCTAAATTTGAAACCTTTAGGCAGTCGTGTCATTGTGGAACCCGTGGAAGAGAACGAAGTTACCGCGGGCGGCATCGTGCTCCCCGAAACTGCCAAAGAAAAACCCCAAAAAGGTGTTGTTCTGGCTGCTGGCCCCGGCGACCGTGACGAAGACGGCGACCGCATCGAAATGGATGTCAAAGTCGGTGATACCGTTCTGTTTGCCAAATATGGCGGCACTGAAATTAAATTGGACGGTAAAAAACTGTTGATCCTGCGCGAGAGCGATCTGCTCGCGATTGTTGGCAAGTAAGCAATCATTCTAATAAAGGAGTAAACACCTATGGCAGCAAAACAACTGGTATTTGGTGAAGAAGCACGACGTAAACTTAAGAACGGTATTGATACCGTTGCATCAGCAGTGGTCACCACCCTCGGCCCCAAAGGCCGCAACGTGGCCATTGACCGCAAGTTCGGTTCCCCCACCATCACCCACGATGGCGTGACCGTTGCCAAAGAGATCGAACTGGAAGACCCCTTTGAAAACATGGGCGCCCAGCTCATCAAAGAAGCCGCTACCAAGACCAATGACATCGCCGGTGACGGCACCACCACCTCAACCCTTTTGGCTCACTCCATTGTGACCGAAGGCCTCAAGACCCTGGCCGCCGGCGGCAACCCGATGCTCCTCAAACGCGGCATCGAAA
>CAZNAF010000051.1:12818-18514 GCA_964570925.1 uncultured Anaerolinea sp. | reverse complement strand
GTATCTTCAAGGCCTGGACTGAGTTTGTACACCATGATACCGATCAACGGTGACATGATGCCAAAGAAGAGGTAAAGGAAACCCGCGCCATAAGAACCATAGACTGAAGTCGCCTGGTTCCTGGCTGCCATAGAACGCTGCATCAGGTCCTGTGTGGCCACTGAACCTAAACCAATCGCCATCCAGGCTGCCAGCCAATACATCCAACCCGTCATGCCTGTATACCCCAGGTAGCCTTCACTGGCAGAGGGTAGTAACCTGAACGGTTCGGCAACATAGGTAGAACCCGCTCCTTCCACCATGCCGGCGAATCCACCGACTGCTTTCAACATGAAGAGGAACACGAGGGTGATGCCGCCTGCCGTCAGGAACATCTGGAAGAAGTCCAGCAGGGTGTCTGCCATCATGCCTCCCATCATGGTGTAGCCTGCCACGATGGTGATGATGATCACCATACCCCAAACGGGATTAATTCCAAACAACGCCTCGACAATGGCGCCACCAGCCACGATCTGGGCGGCCGTCCAGGAGAAATAGGTTAAACACTCAGCTATGACAGTGAAAATGATCATAGGCTTGTTAAACCTTCTCTCAAAGAAATCTACGATGGTGAGGTATTTTGCCCGGCGCATCAAACGGACGAAGAAAAGGCCTGATAGAAACAGACAGACGGATGCGCCAAATGGATCAAAAATTACCCCCGAAAACCCATAATCATAGGCTGTTTCTGAAGCCCCCATGAGGGTTTCCGCTGCGAACCAGGTAGCCATGATCGATGCGGCCGCCATGTGAATGGGCAGTCTGCGGCCTGCCACCACGTAATCCGTGTTGTCCTGAACTTGTCTTCCTGCCCAAATGCCAACACCAACACGGACAAGGAAAAATACAGCGATAAAGAGCACAACCAACCATGCGTAATCATAACCTTCAAGAATCATGTTTTCCTTCCTTTCTGTTGTCTGATTTGTTTACAAGGTGCCGTTCACTTCTTTCAATGTATCTTCAAGCCGGTTCAAAACCTCGTCGATCTGTTCATAGGTGATCACGATCGGCGGTTCGATACGGATGGTGTGAGCGCTGGTTAAGGTGCCTGCCACCAGAACGCCTCGTTTGAACAAACCTGCGGCCACTTTATAGCCTACTTCCGGATCCTTGAAATGCTGTCCGATGAGCAGGCCTTTGCCGCAAACATAGTCATAGATGTTTGAGTATTTTTTGGCCAGGTCTTGCAGTTTGGGCATCATGTAATCGCCCTTTTCCTTTGCCTGTTTGGGGAAATCTTCTTTAAGGACGACGTTGATCGAAGCAATGGCTGCTGAACAGGCCAGGGCGCCGCCGCCGGTGGTGGTGGTGTGGATGAACGGATTCGGGTACATCATGCACTGCCAGATCTCTTCGGTGGCACAAAATGCGCTGATCGGCATAACGCCGCCGCCCAAAGATTTGGCCACAGCCAGAATATCAGGTTTCACATCCCAGTGATCGACTCCCCAGAGCTTTCCGGTGCGGCCCAGGCCGGTTTGAACCTCGTCGGCAATGAGCAAGACACCGTGTTCTTTTGTGGCTTTGCGAATACGAGGCCAGAAATCATCAGGAGGCACGATCGCTCCGGCTTCACCCTGAATGGGTTCCATCAAGACGGCCGCGATGCCGATGCCGACCTTTTTGCAGATATCAAGCTGTTTCTCGACTGCCCCGGCATCCCCGTAAGGCACGTGATAAACAGGCCCTGCATACAACAGACCGGGCGGTTCGCGATAATCCGATTTGCCCATCATGGAAAGGGAACCCATGGTCTTGCCATGGAACGCACTGGTCGCAACGATGAACCCCGGTTTTTGGGTATACATCTTTGCCAGTTTAATGGCTCCCTCGATGGATTCGGTGCCACTGGCACAGAAGAAGGAATATTGAATATCACCGGGGGTGATGTCGGCCATCATGTGGGCCAAAACACCTCTTAATGGATCGATCAATTCCTGGCTGGGCATGGGGGTACGCTGCAGTTGGGCAGCAACCGCCGCCACCACATCCGGATGACTCCAGCCGTGATCCATCATGCCGTAGCCGCCCAGGCAATCCAGGTATTCTCGTCCGAGGACATCCTTGAAAATGGCCCCCCGTCCATTCCATTCCACACAAGCCCAATCACCCGCTTCTGTGACCGACTTGCGATACTCAAGCCAGTTTTTGTTAAAGTAATTTGCGAAATTATCCTTACTTTCCTCAATAATTGCTTTCCCCTCTTCCTGGCTTACCTCAGCTTTTTTGATCAACTCGAGCCATTTTTCGGAATACTTCACTGCATTCTGAATATTTTGGGGCATTTTTTCTCCTTTTTTCTGGTTATGAGGTAAAAAATAAAAAATAACGGAACGAACTTCCGATATTGCCTATATAGCCCGGCTTTTTTACCGATATTACAATTATCCTAACAAAAAGGTGACTGTTTTCCCTCGTTTTTATTATGGCAAAAAAATTTCGGAAGTCAAGTACCCTTTTGGGTTATATGAAAATTGGTCTCCTGAAATCTGATGTTCTTGTAAAATACATATCAGGTCCTCTGAAAAATATTCTTATAAAAATATTGTAATTTCGGAAAAAAACTCTATAATATATGTAAATCTCGGAAGGAAAATATGAATCAGAAGATAAAAATAGACGCGATTGACAAAAAAATCTCTGATCTATTAATAGAAGACGGCCGGATGAGCTGTTCCAGAATTGCCGCGAGGATTGGGGAGATTTCCGAGAGGGCGGTTCGTTACCGCATCGATCGATTGATCAAGAATGGTGTGATTTCCATTCATGGCAACGTTAATGCCGAAGGTTTGGGGTTGGCTGTTTTTGCCGATGTGTTCATCGAAGTGGAACCCTCCCTGGTATTATCCATTGCAAAGGAACTGGCCGCGTTTGAATCGATCAGTTACGTAGCCTGCTCCACGGGGCAGAATGACATCAGTATTCAGGTCTTTGCCCAAAACAACAATGAACTATTCAATTTTGTCACAGAAACCATCGCCAAAATTCCAGGCGTTCGCAAAACACACATTTCTTTTGTTCCATTAAAGATCAAGGACGATCACGTCTGGCATATCCCTTCATTTTGTGTTCAGGACTCTTAAAGTAAAGGTTTTAGAGCTCCTCGATTAATTGTATTGATTTGTTTTTCATCGGTGATTTCGCAGGTCCCTGCGTTCGCACGAACAATCAAACTAGAGGAGGCACAGATGGCAACAGCCGAAACAGAAGAAGTCTTTACTAAAAAAGAAAAAAGCAAATTAAAAAGGGAATTAACACTGCTCCCGCTCTTCGGATTGATCTATTTCACCGTTTGCGGTGGAGCCTTCGGCGCCGAACCCATGGTCGGTTTATCCGGCCCCGGGCTTGCGCTGCTTCTCATGGTGGTCACACCACTCATTTTCAGTATTCCCAATATGTTGATGGTGCGCGAAATGCAATCCATGATGCCCGTCGAGGGCGGTTATTATCACTGGACCAAACAGGCTTTCGGCCGTTTTGTCGGTTTCATGGCCGGCTGGATGAACTGGGTGGTTTCCTGGGTGGATGTATCCATTTACCCGGTTTGGACTGCCTGGTATCTGAGTTATTTCATTCCGGCATTATCTGACGGCGCAAACATTTTTGGCATCGACTTTTCCGGCAGCTTCCTATCCTGGCTGGTGGCGGCTGTTTTGATCATCGCAATTTCTCTGCTCAACATTCGCGGCGCGCGTTTATCCGGTTTGACCAGTAACTGGTTAAGCCTGCTCATGATCATTCCCCTCGTTATCATGTCTGGTTTCGGTATTTATGCGGGTATCAAATCCGGTCAACCCTTGCAGCTTGATTTTCTACCCGGCGGTGCGGAGGTGAACGGACCGAACCTGTTGGCGGCGCTCAGTGTGGGTATCTACGTAGCCATGTGGAATTTTATGGGCTGGGAATTACCCACCGCGGCGGGAGACGAGATCAAGGAACCGAAAAAGATCTATCCCAAAGCCATGGTGCTGGTTTTGGTCGCCGCCATCCTTTCCTATTCCGTGCCGACCATCGCCGGTCTCTGGGGTGGGGCCGGTGCTGACAAGAGTTATATGATGTGGGGCATAGAAGAATATAACGAAGGTGAAGGTATCGGTGCGGTACTGGCCGAGAACGGCATCACGGAAGAACAGATCATCGGTTGGGGCGCTGATCCTGCCACTGACGCCGGCTGGGAATTCCCAACCATCGCCCATCGCATTGGTGATAACATCGCCGGAAAAGACAGCGGTTTGTCTTACTTCCTGGGCGCCATCGTGGGAATCTCGGCCATCCTTTCCATGACCGGCCTGTTCATCGGCAACGGCCTGGGAGGCACGCGTGTACCCTACGCCCTGGCGGAAGACGGCATGATGCCCAAATGGCTTAACAAGGTGCATCCCAAATTTGGCACACCCTGGGTGGCGATCGCCTTGTGTGGGGTGATCTATATGATCTTTGCCACCTCCGCGTTCCAAAGCCTGGTGGTGATCGATGTGTTCCTCAATATGCTGGTGCTCATGGCGGAGATCTTCGCCCTGGTCGTTTTACGCATCAAAAGGCCGGACATTCCCCGCAACCGCGTCCCTGGCGGCGTTTTGGGATTGATCTACATCGTGATCGCCCCACTCTCGATCATTGTGCTAGCCATCGTCAGCCAGGTCATCGATTACGGTTGGCAGGGCGCCATCGGGTGGAGCTTGATCGCCATGGCCATCGGGGCCGCGCTTTACTTCCCCATCCTGAAATGGGTGAAGAAAGACATTCCCGATGTGGATCCCTACGTGTTGAACGATCCGGAATAAATTCAAATTCACGATCTTGTCAAAGGAGAAAAATATGAAGGTGCTATTGGTTGGTGTCGGTGGAGTAGGTGAAGCGATCGCAGTCATCGCCGCAAAAAGACCCTGGCTCGAAAAGATGGTTCTTTGTGATTACAACAAGGCAAGAGCGGAAGAAGTTCAGGCAAAATTGAAAGACAAGGATAAATTCCCTGTTGAATTCATTGATGCCAGCAAGAAAGCAATGATCGTGGATTTGGCGAAAAAACACAAAGTGGACCTGATCATGAACGCTTGTGATCCCAGTTTTAACGTCCCGATCTTTGATGCGGCATACGATGCCGGTACCAATTACATGGATATGGCCATGACCCTGTCAGAACCGCATCCACGGGATCCATTCAAGAAGACCGGGGTCAAACTGGGTGATTACCAATTCGAACGCGCCAAACAATGGAAAGAAAAAGGGATATTAGCCCTGCTTGGATTGGGTGTGGAACCCGGTATGGCTGATATTTTTGCCCGATACGCAGAACTTCACCTGTTTGACGAAATCGACGAGATCGGTGTGCGCGATGGCGCCAATCTTATAGTCAAGGGCTATGATTTCGCCCCCAATTTCTCCATTTGGACCACCATCGAAGAATGCCTCAACCCGCCGGTTGTGTGGGAAAAGGGCAAGAAATGGTTCACCACCGAGCCGTTCTCTGAACCCGAAGTATTTGAATTCCCTGGAGGTATTGGCAAGGTCGAATGCGTCAACGTGGAACACGAAGAAGTCTTGCTCGTGCCGCGTTATGTAAAATGCAACCGTGTCACCTTTAAGTACGGCCTGGGCGATGAATTCATCGGCATTCTTAAGACATTGCACATGCTCGGCCTTGACAATAAGGA
>CAZNAF010000051.1:7751-12718 GCA_964570925.1 uncultured Anaerolinea sp. | reverse complement strand
GAAGCCTTCGACCCGATCCCCTTCATGGATCTCATGGCCGAATACGGCTTTCCTTGGGGAATCAAGGAATGGTAATCGGATAGATTAATAGAAAAGGATACGTTATGATGAGTTCTCCAGAGATTTACAAAATAAATACTGGAGAACTCTAATTCTGTAAAAAAGAGTCTCATCCTGAACCACAACATTTTTACTGCATTACCGAACTTAATGTCTTCTTGGAACCAAAATTACTTGAAAAAGAAAGTCTGGATAATATGGTGAATTATAAAGAAAACTTTGAACATCTCTCGCCGGTCTGGTCACATTATTCTGATATCATCGTCGATCACGCGGAAGGTAGTTATATCTATGCCACCGACGGACGCAAGATCCTGGATTTTACCTGTGGGATCGGGGTCACAAATACCGGGCATTGCCATCCCAAGGTCGTGCAAGCCATTAGGGATCAAGCTGGCTTGCTGATCCACGGACAGGCCAACCTGGTGACACACAAACCCATGCTGGAATTGGTGGATGAACTACGCACCCTTGTTCCAAATAGCCTTGACGGTTTCTTCTTCAGCAATTCAGGCGCCGAGGCTGTGGAAGGCGCTCTGAAACTGGCCCGCCACGCTACCGGCCGCCCGAATGTGATCGTGTTTCATGGCAGTTTTCACGGGCGTACCGTGGCCACCATGACCATGACCACCTCGAAGACAATCTATAAGAACGGTTATCAACCTTTGATGCCCGGGGTCTTTGTTGCTCCTTATCCATATGCGTTAAAGTTCGGCTGGGATGAAGAAAAGACCAGCCAGTGGTGTCTGGATGAGTTGGAGCTCCTGCTGCAATCACAAACCGCTCCCTCAGAAACCGCGGCCATTTTTATTGAACCGGTACTGGGTGAGGGTGGATATGTAGTGCCCCCCGCCTCATTTATGCGCTCCCTGCGTCAACTTTGCACCCGGCACGGCATCCTGCTTGTGGCGGATGAAATTCAATCCGGGTTCGGAAGAACCGGCAAATGGTTCGCGCATGAGCATTTCAACATCGAACCGGATATCATCACCATGGCAAAAGGGCTGGCTTCTGGCATGCCCATTTCGGGGGTCATCAGCCGCCTTGATCTCATGAAAAAATGGATCACGGGGTCTCACGGCGGCACGTATGGCGGTAACGCCGTGGCCGCTGCGGCTGGCGTTGCAACCATTCGCGCTATCAAAGAAGAAAAGATACTTGAAAACGTCGTTGCCAGAGGGGCGCAATTGAAGGCCGGCCTGGCCCATCTCCAGGAAGAATATTCACAGATCGCCGAGGTGCGCGGGTTGGGCTTGATGATCGGCACGGAATTCCGCGACGCCAATGGATTGCCGGATAAAAGCACAGCCAAAGCAACGGTCGCTGAATGTTTCAAACGTAACATGATGTTATTGACCGCCGGTTCCTGGGACAACACCATTCGCTGGATCCCCCCGCTGGTCGTTACAGAAAGCCAAATGAATGAAGCGCTGGGAATTTTTGAGGAATCGCTGCGTGCCGCGGTCAAAGGTGGATGACGCTACCGGTTTTGATGGTAATTAAAAAGTTTGGAGAAAGGAAAAAGCATGGCTGACAATTTAAACGAAATGCTCGCGAAAGCAAAGGCGGCTCAAAAGATCATCGAGTTTTGGCCGCAGGAAAAAGTGGACGAAATGGTTCTCGCTGTCGGCTGGGAAAGCTACAAACGCGACACAGCCGAGAAATGTGCCCGCATGGCAGTGGATGAAACGGGCCTGGGCGTCTACGAAGACAAAGTGATCAAACATCAAAAGAAAACCCTGGGCGTCGTTAGAGACCTGCAGGGCGTGAAGACTGTCGGCGTGATCGAGGATGACCCAAAACTGGGAATCAAGAAGATCGCCAAACCCGTGGGTGTGGTCGGAGCGATCACCCCCATGACCAATTCATCTTCAACCATGCCTTGCAACGGGCTGCCCATTCTTAAAACGCGCAACGCGGTGATCTTTTCACCTCATCCAAAGGCGAAGAACACCTGTGAGTTCATCTGCAACGAAATGCGTAAAGGCCTAAAGAAGGTTGGAGCTCCTGAAGACCTGGTGCAAAACATCAAGGAACCCACCATGGAACTTTCTCAGGAACTGATGAGCAAGGTGGATCTCGTGCTGGCCACCGGCGGAGCCGGAGTGGTCAAACCCGCCTACAGCAGCGGAAAACCTGCCTACGGCGTGGGCGCGGGCAACGCCACCATCATCGTGGATGAAAGCGCAGACATCGCAGAAACCGCCGTCAAGATCCATAAGGGCAAGGTTTTTGACAACGCCACCTCTTGCTCAGCTGAAAACAACCTCATCATTCATGAGAGTATTTTTGAATCCCTCCTTGCTGCCTTGAAAGGCCAGGGTGGTTATCTCGTGGCTGGTGAAGACAGGGCAAAATTGAAACAAGCCATGTGGCCAGATGGTTCGCACTTAAGCCCAAAGATCATCTGCAAGAGCGTGAAAGTGATCGCCGCAGAAGCCGGCATCAGCGTTCCAGAGGGGGCCACATTCTTAATGGTTCTGGGTGAGAAGATCGGCCCCGAAGATATGTTCTCGGCTGAAAAACTTTCTCCGGTGGTAACCTTGTGGAAATACGTGGATTTTGACAAGGCCGTACAGATGGTCATCGACATCACCAGCTTCAGCGGTTATGGGCATTCCTGCGGCATTCACTCCACTAACGAAGACCATATTATGGAACTAGCCCTAAAGGCCAAGGTTAGCCGCATGATGGTGCGCCAGCCGCAGAGTTACGGCAATAGCGGTGATTGGGTTAACGGCATGCCCTTTACCATGACTCTGGGTTGCGGAACCTGGGGCGGTAACATCACCACAGAAAACGTCATCTGGAAACATTTCCTCAATGTCACATGGGTATCCTATCCGATCCCTGCCAATATCCCTGACCCTGAAGTGTTATTTGCCGATCACATTAAAAAATACGGTAAATGATCCGATCTGATTGAAAAATTTTAAAAAAAAGCGGCGATTCTGAAAAAGAATCGCCGCTCATTTTTAGACGATCTCTTCCTGACCAGATCTTTCAGGAGGAAGGGCTCCCTCTTCTTCGGAAAAGACGAAGCGGGTGACCAGTTGGCGAAGCGACTCTGCCAATTCGGCCAGTTCCTGGGCTGAGGCGGTCACCTCCTGTACCTGAGCGGTCATCTCTTCCGTGGAGGCTGAAACCTCCTCGATGGACGCGCTGGTTTCTTCACTCGTACTGGCAATGATTTCGATGGCCGAGGTGACTTCTGTCGAGCTGGCCGACATCTCTTCCGTGGCCGCAGTGTTTTCTTCCACTACCGCCGAGACACTGCCCATCGAATTGTCCAATTCAGTGGCTGAAGTGTAGATGTTTTGGGCGGATTCTGCGATACTTGATACCTGATTGTTGACGGCCTCCACAGCGGTCAATATGCTTTCCAACGCCACACCGGATTGTCCGGCACGTTCGACCCCAGATTCAACCTCCTTCGCGCCGTCATTCATCGCGGTGATGGCTTCTTCCACGCTGGCTTGAATGCCGACGATCAACTCGGCGATCTCTTTCGTGGCATCTGAAGATCTTTCTGCCAGCTTTCGAACTTCATCCGCCACAACCGCAAACCCTTTTCCGTGTTCGCCCGCTCGCGCCGCTTCAATCGCCGCGTTCAGGGCAAGCAAGTTTGTTTGAGAAGATATTTCTTCGATCGTCTCGACGATCGAACCGATCTGGCTGGATCGCTCTCCCATTTCTTGTACTTTTTCAACCGAAACACCAACCTTTTCCTTGATAGAATTCATTCCGGTAACGGTATCTTCAACGGTTTGGGCGCCGGTACGCGCGGTCTGGGCTGCTTCTCCGGCTGCTTTTGCGCTCGATTTTGCATTCTCAGCGATCTCATGGATCGTATTGCTGATCTGTGCTGCAATGGCAGTTGCCTGCCCCACAGATTGCGCCTGGTCTTGAGCGCCGTGAGCGACACCGTCAATGGCCATTGACATTTGCTCCACCGATTGTGTGGTGCGGTTGACCGTGTCCGCGAATTCATTGGTTCCTCTGGCAAGTTGCTGGATGGTGGTGGAGATCTGTTCGGTTGCTCGGGAAGCCTGGTTGGCTGCGTCAGCCAGGCCTTCAGAAGCAATTCCCACCGCCTGGGCGCTCTGTGTCACCTGCAAGACCAAATTACTAAGTTCCTCGGTCATTGCCGATAAGGCCATGCCCAGTTGATCGTTGTCTGACCTTGCAACCACTTTTCTTGAAAGATCACCTTTTGCCACTCTCTGTGCTATTTCAACAATTTCATGCAAATAATTCATCAAACCTGCACCGGCTCTTGACATGTGGCCGACTTCATCACCTAGCGCGCCCTTCTTGTCAAGATAATCCTGGTCTTTGCTGTCAATGTTGAGATCTCCGGTAGACAAACGGTCAAAATTTGCAGCCAGGATCTTGATCGGTTTTGAAACCGTGCCAATTAAGAAAGAAGCAATCAGTATCCCAACTATTAAGACGACGATCCCGGCAAACAAACTCACCAACGAACTGGTCATGATCGCCCCATCCACCTCCCTTTGATCTTGAGACATCAAAATGAACCAATCCAGTTTCTCCCCTAATTCCCCGGAGAGTTGATTGTGTCCCAAAATAGCTTCCTTGCCGTTCAAAGCCGACCCCTTGGTCCACCCGTTTTCCCCCGATTCGAACAGGGCCATGATCTCGGCAGGTGCGGGCTGCATGATCAACGCTGTGTTTTCGTTGTATAGGATGTTCCCATCCCCATCGATCAGGGTCGCGTTGCCGGTTTCTCCAACCCTAACCGTTCCCAAGGTCTGGATCAACGCTGAAACATCCAGGGTGCCGCGTAAAACCCCGAGTACCTTATTGGAACGCTGATTGTAAATAGGCACACCGATATTCATCGCGTAAGCATTCGAACTTTCATCAAATTCGACAGAGGCAACATA
>CAZNAF010000051.1:5194-7651 GCA_964570925.1 uncultured Anaerolinea sp. | reverse complement strand
GCCGCTATTTCTTCTTCTGTCCATTTTCTGCGTTCCAAATTAGCGGCGGTTACGGCATCCACCAAAAGTGGTGTCCTCGCCAAAGTTTCAAGCACGGCCACTTCACCCATCACCTGGTCCGCAGCCCTGACGATCACTTCATTTCCCAAGACAACCAGGTTTTGACCCACCGTGCTGTTATTTTGTTTGACACTCATGAAATAATTGACCACCAATAAGGCTAAAATGCTAACAACGGTGATCAAAGAAATAATACTGATCAGTTTTCCGGTGATGGACCAATCTTTCCAGAATCTTTTCGAAGGGGATTTCTTTTGTTCCACGTTTCTCTCCTTTTTTCAACTCATAAAAATGAAATAACATTAAAAGAGGAAAGATCAATGCAACAACAAAGCGGCTACCTCATTTTTAATGGTTATTGGATTTTTTTGAAAATACAGTAAAAATGGAATAAATTTGGTTTAAAAATAGCGCCGGACGATTCTCAGTTTATTGAAAATCGTCCGGCATGGCTGATAACGCGATGCCGTTAAGCCTGCTGTGTAATCGATGAAATTGTGACCTGCTGAGTGATCCGTTGATAATATTCGAGCTGGAGAACACTGGAAGGCCTCGTCGTTACGATGGGTCCGGTGGTTTTCCCCCAAACAAGTTTTTTGTTTGCATCAAACCAGTCGTTTCCGTCTCCGCCTGAATAAACCACATCCCCCACAGGTACACTACTGGATGCCAGTAAGGCGTCATTCCTTACCCAATCTTCAAACAAGCCAATGTCTTCACTCCAGCTTGAAGAACCCGCTCCAATCCCGACAAGGTGCTGACTCCCCTTGAAAATATCCACTTGTTCGATAATCCCGGCATCTTCCGCGGTAAAAGTAACGCGTGTGCCATCCGATAACATAAAGGTGGTGAATCGGTCACTGTTCTTTAGATCCTTGAAATCACCATCATTAGACCCTTCTTCATCTGAAGTGTCCACATGAGGATCGCCCCAAATGGTGGTGCTGCGGTTGCTCCATTTATCGGTGATTTTTAAGGTCGTCCCATTTTGAAATTCAAAACGATAGCGGTCTGTTTCAGCCAGGTGACTGTCACGCACAACCAGGCCTGTAACCGGTTCAAGGCTGTAATAGGTCAGGCTGGCTTGAGTTTCAACTGTTTCTTGAACCGTGATCACTTGTGTTTGCTGTGCGTGATTTTCATTGCTGCTTTTAACATCAGTCGAGGAAAAATAACTCATCAGGTCAGACAAACGTATGGAAAAATTCATTTCGTCTGATTCCGGTTGAGCCTGAACAGAAGACGCGTTTGCAGTCTTCCCCGCCCCGCTTATCTCTACATTATCTTTTTCCAATTCATCCTTAACAGCTTTTTCCGCTTTAACATCCCCCTTTTTTTTGGCCTCGATTGCTTTCATGTGCAGCATTAATCGATAAGCCAAATTCAAACCCGTGATGCTGTTTTGAACAGAGTCACTCATTTTGTCCATCCTTGAACATTGTCTGGAGTTCATCCATGAACGATCCAGTTAGTATGTGATTAAGATTATTTTCGACATTTCTTTTCATTTCTAAAGTAATTAAGCACTCTCGAATCATATTTTTGGGGGGAGTTTCATCCCGACTTTCAGGAAAAGCAGCATGTTTTCATATTTTTCTGATTCCATATGTGTTATAAGAAAATGGCAGATAAATGCAGAATCGAGTAATTCCACCTCACCATCACATTAATAATAATTTAGTGTAAAGGGTCATTTTCTCGAAGGAGAACCTAATGGACTGGTCATTTGTTGCTATTATCATTCAGTTAATATTTTTGGAAGGTATTTTATCCATCGATAATGCTGCCATCCTGGGGGCCATGGTAACCCCGCTCTCAGACCATGAAGAAATTCCCTGGCCGAAAAAATTACAGAAGATTGGTCACCGGTTAAACAAAATGCTGGGGCCGCAGAGGACGGCCGCCCTTCGGGTGGGTTTGATCGGCGCTTATGCAGGCCGCGGTATCATGCTCATTTTAGCCAGCTATGTTATTTCAAATCCCTGGTTAAAATTGATCGGCGCGGCTTATCTGATCAAACTCGCCATGGACGACTTGAGTGCTCATGCTTATGCCAGCGGTGAAGACGAAGACATGAATCCCGTTAAGATCCGAACATTCTGGATGACCGTAGTAAGCGTCGAGTTAATGGACCTGGCTTTCAGCCTTGATAACGTTGTGGCCGCAGTCTCACTTTCAGACAAGTTGTGGGTGGTCTTGATTGGTGTTGCGCTCGGTATCTTGCTAATGCGCTTTGCAGCGGGTGTTTTCAGCTACGTGGTTGAAAAACAGCCCATCCTTAAAACAGCCGCATATATTCTCGTCCTAAATATCGGTGTGGAATTGTTGCTGGAGGATCTGGCCCATATTGAAATTGGAGATTGGACGCGGTTCGGGATCTCAGTGGCCACAATTTTG
>CAZNAF010000051.1:0-5094 GCA_964570925.1 uncultured Anaerolinea sp. | reverse complement strand
GGCAATCCATTGATCTGAAACCCCGCCCGCCCAAAATAATCAGTGGAGTTTAATCGAGACATACACCCCAGAATTTTGTAGCCGTCTTTTTTTGCTTCGTCTTCCACGAAGGCCAGCAATTGCTTTCCTACGCCGGTATTTTGATACTTTTCCGCTACCGCCATATGAGAAAACCACCCTACACCGGGCTCCTTTTCCATCAACTTGACCACACCCACAATATGATTGTTTGAATCGTCCACTGCCATAAAATGTTTTGAGATGGGCTCAAAATCATCCTTTTCAGTACCCTTCTGCAACCCCCAGGGTTCACGCAGGATTTTGTATCTCAGGTCGTAATAAGCCTTAAAATCTTCTCGGGTCTTTGGAGAGACGATTTTTATCATTTGGCACTCCTCAATGCGGGATTATGAAATTAATCATAGTACAGTTACCAAAATAATAACAGGAACATAAATCCCAAAAAAATCAATAAAATATTATATAAACCTATTACTTAAGAAGAACTTTTAGATCAACCTGTCTCCATCAAATTCAAGTGCGTCGACCCGATAATGACAACCCCGGCTTTGACGGTTGTGTAATGCCGCTCTTGCCACGATCAACGAAACTTCAACGGCATTGCGCAATCCGATCAACCCGTCACTTAAACGGGTCGTGCGATAAAAAGTTTCTATTTCACTCCAAAGATGCCGCAACTCGCGGATCGCCCGCGACAGTCGCTCGGTATTACGCTCAAGACCTACATAATGCCACATGATGTTGCGGATGGTCTGCATGTCTCCCTGGATCAACGCGGTATCCGGGTCGGCAATTAATCCGCTTTCATCCCAGGCGGGAACCTCGTCGATAAAATCAAAGTCACGGGTCGTCCCTTGCAAGAGGGACATTTCAATATGGTCAGCGGCTCTTTTGCCCCATACCAACCCTTCCAGAAGAGAGGTGGATGCCAGCCGGTTGGCACCATGCAGACCGGTACAGCTGCACTCGCCCACCGCATAAAGGTTCTTGATGCTGCTTCTGCCGAATTCATCCACCAGCACACCACCACAGAAATAATGGGCGGCCGGCACCACCGGGATGGGGTCTTTGGTGATGTCAACACCTGCTGAAAGACATTTTTGATAGATATTAGGAAACCTGGTCTTGATCATATCGGCCGGCATGTGCGAGGCAATATCCAGTAAAACGTGTGAATAACCGTTCGTTTCCATTTGATGGTGGATGGCGCGTGCGACCACGTCACGAGGCGCGAGGTCTTTCCACTGCGGTGAATAATCGTTCATGAAGGCTCGTCCCTCAGGTGTCAACAGGACTCCGCCTTCTCCCCTGACCGCTTCGCTGATCAAGAACCCTTCAACGCCAGGGGTTGAGAGCGAGGTGGGATGGAATTGAACATACTCTGCGTTTTCGATACGCGCTCCGGCCCGGTGCGCCATGGCCAATCCGTCCCCTCGCGCGCCGGCCGGGTTCGTGGTGTTACGGTAGATCTGTCCGATCCCCCCCGTCGCCAGGATGGTGCAGGCTGCAAAATAACGGTGCACAGTACGTTCCTTGCGATCAAAACCGTAAACCCCATGACAGTTGACAGGTTGGTATGTCTTGATCGGATCGCGCGAATGGTGTGGAAAAGTGATCAGATCAACCGTGGTAACCCCGGTTAATAGTGTGATGTTTTGTTTTTGCCTGATCGCTTTAAAAAGTCCTTCGATGATCGCCTGGCCTGTGCCATCCCCCACATGCAGGATCCGGCGGCAGGAATGTGCTGCTTCGATCCCGTATTCCGGGCCGCCATCTTCGCGGCTGTCAAAGTGAATGCCAGCTTTTCTGACGAGGTAATCTTCAAGGATCCCAGGCCCTTCCTCTGCCAAAATATTGGCAGCGTCTGGTGACGCTGCGCCGGCTCCCGCAGCCAGGATATCACCAGCCAAAATAGCCGCGCTGTCGTCCGGTCCGCGGCCGATGATACCCCCCTGGGCGTAGCGTGTGTTCGATTCGAGCGAATCAAATTCGCGTGTCAAAATGGTAATTTTCCGGGTGGGGTTTTCGGCCAGTCTGAGGGCAGCCGTTGCCCCGGCGATGCCGCACCCAAGGATCAAAACATCAGTCTTGTGCATAATCGATCTTATCCAATCCGAAGCATGCGATCCACGGCCTGAAAGGCCCTGGCCCTGATCTCTTCTGGGATCTCAATTTGGTAACGGTCCTGTTGCAGAGATTGCAGCGTGTTCTCGAGCGTGATCTCATTCATGTGCGGACAGCGCACGCTGCACATCCGCAGCATATTCTTTTCGGGATATTCCGCCGCGATATTGTCTGCCATCGAACATTCCGTTAACAAAAGATACTGCGACGCCTCAGTCTGTTGGATATAACGGATCATGGCCGAAGTACTGCCCGAAAAATCAGCGGCGCTTGTCACCTCTGGACTGCATTCAGGGTGGGCCAGGATGGTCACCTCGGGAAACTGTTCGCGAATGCTACGGATGTCATCCAGAGTGTATTTTTCATGCACCTCGCAGCGACCACGCCAGCCGATCATCTGCACATCCAGCAGGCTGGATGAATTCGCTTCACTCTCTCCAAGACTGGGAAAAATGATGTGTTTCCCTGTTTGCTTGGCCACGTTACCCGCTAAAAATTCATCGGGTAAAAAGATAACCGTTTCGCTTTTTAAGGACTGCACGACCGCCACGGCGTTCCCGGAGGTGCAGCAAAGATCAGACTCAGCTTTTACATCCGCGTAGGTGTTGATATAGGATACTACCGGTACACCCGGAAATCCTTCCTTCAGTTTTCTGATGTCATCCGCCGTGATGCTTGCCGCCAATGAACAACCCGCCAATGAGGGGATCAACACCATTTTTTGTGGATTGAGAATTTTCGCGGTCTCGGCCATGAACTTTACCCCGCAAAAAACAATGATCGATTTGTCTGTCTCCGCGGCCTTACGGCTTAATTCCAGCGAATCTCCTTTAAAATCCGCCACGGAGTGGAACAAGGCCGGTTCCATGTAGTTGTGTCCAAGGATCACGGCGTTTTTCTTGATTTTCAATTCATTGATCTGCGCAGCCAATTCCGCCTTGTACCGCAATTCAACATCCGGCACTACGTCCTGCAGTTTTTCCTTCAAAAAAACGTACATCTCCTCAGAGGTCATCATTTCCTGTCCGGTTTCTCCAAATAGTCAAAGCTGACGTCAAACACAGTGACCGAATGGGTCAAAGCGCCGATCGAGATAAAATCCACCCCTGTTTCTGCCACCTGGCGCACGTTCTCGATGGTGATGTTACCTGACGCTTCCAAGAGCGCTCGCCCCCCTGCCAACCTGACCGCTTCGCCCATCATCTCGCAACTCATGTTATCCAAAAGGATGCGCTCGACACCCAGATCCAGTGCGATGCGAACATCCGCAAGCGTTCGGGTTTCAACTTCAATTTCCAGTCCGGAATTTGCTGCCCGCGCCAGTGCCACAGCATTTTCAATGGATCCCGCAAAATCGATGTGGTTATCCTTGATCAAGATCATGTCATAAAGGCCGATGCGGTGATTACATCCTCCACCCAGTCGGACTGCCATTTTATCGAACGCACGCATTCCCGGAGCAGTTTTGCGAGTATCCAGGATTTTCGCTTTTGTACCCTTGACTGCGTCTACAAATTGGCGGGTAAGCGTGCTGATCCCTGACATTCTGCCTAAATAATTGAGAGCGGTCCGTTCGCCGGTAAGCAATGATCTTGCCGAACCTGTCAGGATCAACAACTCGCAGCCTTTAATAACCAATTGCCCATCTTGGACGGCCAATTTACACTCGATTGTTGGATCCACAACGAAATAAACAAATTTGGCAACTTTCAGACCAGATACCACGCCATCTTGTTTTGCTATCACATGGCCGTGCAGTCTTCCATCAACGGGAATAATGGCTTCCGTGGTGGCGTCACCGGAACCCAGATCCTCTTGCAATGCAAAACGAATTTGCTCTTCCATGCTGCGGGTGATGTCTTTGAATTCGCTCATTGCTCATTCCAATTTCTGATTGAAGAATAATAAATTACGCTTAACGTTAATTATAAGCGCGGTTCGTGTTGATTTCGAAAACAGGGATTAACTATCCAGGACGCGATTAAAAATTCCCGACTTCAAACAAAAATCCACGATAGCGGGGTCCAGATGCGATCCCGAGATCGACTTGAGATGTTTAAGAATTTTATCTGTCGGCCAGGCATTACGATATGGACGGTCGCTATTCAGCGCGTCCCATATATCGACGATGGCGAACAGTCTGGCCGCCAACGGGATCTCCTCCCCCTTGATTCCGCGCGGATAGCCGCTGCCATCCCATTTTTCATGATGGCAATAGGGAATATCGATGGCGTCTTTTAAATACCCGATCGGAGAAAGCATCTCGAAGGCATATTTCGGGTGCAGGCGCATGATTTGCCATTCCTCATCGGTTAAGGGTCCAGGCTTTAGCAGGATCCCATCCGGCACACCCAGTTTTCCAATATCGTGCAGCAGGGAACCCCAGCGAATATACTTGAGTTGATTATCAGGGATATTGAAAGCCTTTGCCAGTCTCTCGGTCAACTCCGTGACACGCAAGGTATGGCCCTCAGTTTCCTTGTCGCGCAGATCAAGCGCGCGCGACCAGCCTTCAATGGTGGCATTGTAAGCCAGGGTTAATTCAAAATTGGATCGATGCAGGTTCTCGAACATTTGGGCGTTATCGATGGCGATGGCAGCCTGTTCCGCCAATGAGTTTAAGAAATTCATCCAGTCATCATCGGGTTCATGAAGAGTCCGATTAAAAACTTCAAGAACACCTTTTACTTCCCCTTTTGAAATCAAAGGTACACCATAATAAGAGATAAATCCTTCTTTTACCAGATCAGGGTTCTTGAATCCTACTTGTGAGTCATTCAGGTCCCTCACATAAACCAATTCTCTGGATAAAGCAGCACGGCCTGCCAAATGTTCACCAGGCCGAAGTGAAGATGCCTGAATCGCTTGTGTCAAAAAACCCTGGCCGGCAGAAAATTCGAGTAATTTTGAATATGGATTGAACAACAATACGGCGCCGGCATCCATTTT
>CAZNAF010000050.1:0-18747 GCA_964570925.1 uncultured Anaerolinea sp. | reverse complement strand
GCCCCTTGCACCGCCTCCCAGCATTTGTCGATGTCATTTTTGGTGGCGCGGGCAAGCCCACAGATGGCCGGGACGCGGTCGTTGCCCTCAGAAGGATTTCCGACCTCAAGGGCGATGCGTTTCACAGCTTCCAGATCATCCGGTGAGGCTGCCGGAAAGCCCGCCTCGATGACATCCACGCCCAGGCGAGCCAGGGCGCGCGCCACTTCCATTTTTTCTGCCGCAGTCATCGTGGCGCCCGGCGATTGTTCGCCGTCTCTTAGAGTGGTATCAAAGATTCTGACCAGATTATCCATCTTTTCCTTTCCCCCAATTTTCAGGCCTCAAAGAGCGGACCTTGGCGCCTGCCTGCCACATTTCTGACTCACGCATTGTTTTCAATTCCGCGGTCAGTTTTTGCGCATAGTCAGGGGCGCTGTTGGCTTCGATAACAACATGGGTTTCTTCACCGGATTTAACACTGTTGTAAAGCGTTTCAAAAACGGGCAGGGTGGCATCGCGGAATGCGTGCCGCCAGTCCAGCGCGCCGCGTTGAGCGGTAGCGGAACAATTGGCGTACATCCAATCCATGCCGTTTTCCCCGACCAGGCGGATAAGGCTCTGGGTGAGCTCTTCGACGGTTTCATTGAAGGCTTCGCTGGGGGAATGTCCGTGCTTGCGCAGGGTATTGTATTGAGCTTCCATAATGCCGGCCAGCGCGCCCATCAAAACACCGCGTTCTCCGGTCAGGTCGCTATAAACCTCGTTTTCAAAGGTGGTCGGGAAGAGATAACCCGAACCCACGGCGATGCCAACAGCCAGTGTGCGTTCGGTTGCGCGTCCGGTAAAGTCCTGGTGGACTGCGTAACTGCTGTTGATGCCGCTGCCGTCAAGGAAGTTCCTTCGAACACTCGTCCCAGATCCTTTGGGAGCGACGAGGATAACATCCACGTTCTTGGGAGGGATAACGCCGGTCTGGTCGGCATAGACGATAGAGAAACCGTGCGAGAAATAGATCGCGTCCCCTTCGTTGATGAACTCTTTAACGGACGGCCAGATCATTTTTTGTGCCGCGTCCGAGACGAGGAATTGAATAATGGTGCCGCGTTTGGCTGCTTCTTCGAGGGAGAAGAGCGTTTTACCGGGAACCCAGCCGTCTTTAATGGCTTTTTCCCATTCGGGGAGGTTCTCTTTTTGACCAATAATGACATTAATTCCATTGTCGCGCATATTTAAAGCCTGTGCGGGACCTTGCACCCCATAGCCGAGTACGGCGACCACTTCATTTTTCAAAACTTCCTGGGCACGTGAGAGTGGGAACTCATCACGGGTAACCACATCTTCAACTACACCGCCAAAATCGATCTTTGCCATTTTTAAATCTCCTTGTTTTCTTTAATGTTGAATAATTTCATTGAGCCATCTTGAATTCGATGGGCATTTCATAATTTTGGTTTTCAACGTGATTGTTTATCAGGGTGGAGGTGCCTCTTTCCATGGCAACCACACCTGTGCGCACCATTTCGATAATGCCGTAGGGGCGCAATACTTCGACGAATCCATTGATCTTTTCTTCATCGCCGGTAATTTCCGCGATCAAAGAATCCTGGGTCACGTCCACTACGCGCGCTCTGAAGACCTCGGCCAGCTGCATGATGGCCGCTCGATTTTCAGGGCTGGCATTGACCTTGACCATGGCCAGATCACGACTGACCATGGGCGCGTAGGTCAGGTCCTCCACCTGTAATACGTTGATCAGTTTATACATGTAGGGCATGATGCGTTCCACGTCTGTTTTGTCACTATCCACAACGATGGTGATGCGAGAAACGCCTTCCTGGTGCGTGCGCCCAACCGTCAAAGACTCAATATTAAAGGTTCGGCGCCTAAAAACGGATACGACGCGGTTCAACACACCCGGTTTATCTTCTACTAAAGCTACGAAAGTATGTCGCATAATAACTCCTGTTTTCTCTTAAAAATCCGGATCTCTAAGATTCCTGAATGATATTTTCAGGCATCGGTCGGCGGATCATCGCATCAATGGCGGCACCACTAGGCACCATCGGATACACACTGTCCTCTTTTTCAACCTTGAAGTCAATAAGGACGGTTCCCGGGCTTTTTCGTGCTTCCTGGATGGCATCCTCAACCTCATCGCGGCGGGTAACGCGAATCCCTTTCAGGCCGTGGGCTTCTGCGATCTTCAGAAAATCAGGGCCTTTCATGGGTGTTGCGGAATAGCGTTTGTCGTAGAAGAATTCCTGCCATTGTCGAACCATGCCAAGGTAACCATTGTTCAAGATGGCGATGTTGATCTTGATATCTTCTTGTGCGATGGTTGATAATTCCGCCTGGGTCATTTGGATCCCGCCATCACCAACAGTAACCCATACTTCCTTGTCCGGCTTGGCAAACTTGGCACCTATGCCCGAGGGCAAACCGAAACCCATTGTCCCCAATCCGCCCGAAGTGATAGAAGTGTTGGGATGGTCGTGGCGGTAATATTGTGCAGCCCACATCTGGTTTTGACCAACATCAGAGGCGATAATCGCGTCCCCTTTGGTTACTTTCCAGAGTGCATTGATCACGTGCGCGGCATACAGGTGGCCATTATCTGGTAAATTGTTGATATCGCGAACTGCGCAGTCCCCTTTTAAGACTCTCACTTGCTCCAGCCACGCGGAGTGATCTGAAGGTTTTAATTCGGGTAATATTTTCTGCAGCGTTTCTTTGAGGTCTCCAACCAGGGCGAGATCAACCTGAACGTTCTTGTTGACTTCGGAAGGGTCAATTTCAAAGTGGATCTTTCTGGATTTTGGCGCGAAATGACTGATCTTACCGGTAACGCGGTCATCAAAGCGCATGCCAAAGGCCAGAAGCAGGTCTGCTTCCTGGATGGCCTGATTGACCCAGGCTTCGCCGTGCATTCCCATCATGCCCAATGAAAGCGGGTGGCTGCCCGGGAAGGCGCTTAGCCCCAACAACGTGCTGGCGACAGGGGTTTGGGTGCGTTCCGCGAATTCCAACACTTCAGCAGATGCGTCACTGATCAAGATGCCGTGCCCGGCCAGAATGAGGGGCTTTTTGGCTTCACGGATCATTTCAATGGCTCGATCAAGATCCGTTTTGGCCGGTCGAAAATCAGGACGATAGCCGGGTAAATGGGCGGCTTTATCGTCAAATTCCCAATCGATCGTGGTTTGTTGTGCGTCTTTGGTGATGTCTACCAGCACAGGCCCTGGACGACCAGAGCGAGCGATGAAGAACGCGTCTCTGATTGTGGGAGCGATGTCTTCTGCTTTGGTTACCAGGTAATTGTGTTTGGTGATGGGCAGCGTGATACCGGTGACGTCAGTTTCCTGAAACGCATCATAACCGATCAGCGGGCTGACCACTTGTCCTGTGATGAAAACAACCGGAACTGAATCCATTAGAGCCGTGGCGATCCCCGTAACCAGGTTCGTGGCACCTGGGCCTGAAGTGGCCAGGGCAACACCTACCTGGCCGGAGGCTCTGGCGTAGCCATCGGCCATGTGTGCCGCACCTTGTTCGTGCCTGGTGAGAACATGGTGGATGTCGCAGTCTACGAGGGCATCGTAGATGGGCAGCGTCGCTCCGCCGGGATAACCAAAAACGACTTTCACCCCTTCGTTGATTAGAGACTCCCAAAATATCTGTGCACCGGTCTTTTTCATACTTCCTCCAATAAGTTCGTTTTGGTGTTAACTGCTCAACACGGCACCGGTGTCGGCGCTGGTGACCATGCTGGAATAACGTCTTAGCCATCGGCTTTGAATGGTGGGTTGAAATTCAGGCAAGGCGTTCAGGCGTGACTGAATTTCGGTGTCTTCAAGGCGAACATTCAAAGTACGTGCTTCTATATCGATCTCGATCACGTCCCCAGGCTGAAGCGCGCCGATTGGTCCACGTGCGGCCGCTTCAGGAGAGATGTGGCCGATGCAGGCACCTCGTGTTCCACCGGAAAAGCGGCCATCAGTTATCAGAGCCACTTTGTCGCCCAGCCCCATACCCATTAAAGCGCTGGTGGGGGCCAGCATTTCCTGCATTCCCGGGCCGCCCTTGGGGCCTTCATAACGGATGATCACCACTTCTCCCGCCTTGACCTCACCGGCTAAAATCCCGGCGATGGCGGAGTCTTGTGAATCATAGATACGGGCGGGGCCGGCGAATTTTTTCATCGATTCGCTCACGCCGCCTGTTTTAACCACGGACCCTTTCGGTGCCAAATTTCCAAAGAGGACTGCCAGACCTCCGCGAGTTGAATAAGCGTTTTCCACCGGATGAATGACCTCGGGATCCTTGATGACCGCGCCGGTGAGGGACGCGCCAAAATCTTCTCCGGTGACGGTGATGCGGTTTGGATGCAAACAGTTTAATTTATTGTGCAGTTCGGCCAGGATGGCAGGGATTCCCCCCGCACGGAAAACATCTTCCATGTGCCATTTTCCAGCCGGACTTACTTTGCACAAGTACGGGATCTTCTCGGATATTTCCGCGATGCGTGCCATCGAATAGTCAATGCCGGCTTCGTTGGCAATGGCCAGGGCGTGTAACACCGTGTTCGATGAACCACCCATGGCCATATCCAGTGCGATGGCGTCGTCCATGGCTTCGGCGGTCATGATCTGGCGCGGAGTTATATCTCGATCGATCAGGGTAAAGATGAGTTTGGCAGCCTTTTTTGCCAGTTCTTCACGTTCGGGAGAAAGCGCCAACGCGGAACCGTTATCGGGCAAGGCCATGCCCAGGGCTTCCATGAGGCAGTTCAGGCTGTTGGCGGTAAACATGCCAGAACAGGATCCGCAAGCCGGGCAAGCCAGATCCTCAAGCATTTTTAGGCGTTTTTCATCGATCTTGCCTGATTTGAATGCTCCAACGCCTTCAAAAACCGAGATCAGGTCGATGGCTTCCCCATCGGGAGTTCTGCCTGCCGGCATTGCGCCGCCTGAGACAAAAATGGCGGGGATGTTAACCCGCATCGCGGCCATCAACATCCCCGGCACAATTTTGTCACAATTGGGAATACACACCATCCCGTCGAACTGGTGCGCTTCCAGCATGGTTTCGATGGAATCCGCGATCAGTTCACGGGAGGGCAGGGAGTATTTCATGCCTTGATGCCCCATGGCAATGCCGTCATCCACGGCGATGGTATTGAATTCGAAGGGCACGCCGCCTGCGGCACGGATGGCATCCTTCACGATCTTGCCAAAGGATTGCAGGTGAACGTGTCCGGGGACAATATCCACATAGGAATTTACCACGGCGATGAAAGGCTTTTGCATATCGGCGTCAGTCACGCCGGTCGCTTTTAATAAAGCCCTGTGAGGAGAACGATCGTATCCTTGCTTGATTTTGTCTGAACGCACTGCCTTCCTCCTAAAAAGTCTAAAAAAAAACCACCCAATCTGATTGGGTGGTTTTGGTTTTCTTTCGAAATTTGGTGTTACGCTCTCACACCTTCCCTCTTCCATCCAATCTCAAGTTGGCTCTCAATAAGGACGAGAACCAAAATTGCGATAATAAGGACGAGGAATGAATGTGCGAACATTTTTTCTTATTTTTTTCCTTAAAAATTAATTACTTGTTTATACAATTCAATTAAGGATTTGTCAAGGGAGTAATTTGGAATTTTAAGGTAATCTGAAAAACCATCCGGAGAGGTTAATTCTCAACGACGGCCTTTTTTACCAAAAGTGGTTGATCCAATCCGTAGATCTGGCTGTAATTTGACAGGCGCAGTTTGATGATATCCGTTACGATCGTACCGGCTGCGATAAGCATGCGCCCTTTGTTGTCAAAAACATTGGCCATAATGGTCATTCCGTTTTGTACTTCATCAAAATGTACTTCCGTCAATTTTGATTCGCTTTTGACTTTTTGAGAAAGACCATTTTCTTGATCACTGACGACCTTTTCTTTAAATACGGTTAAATACTCAGGGTCATATTCATGGGCAAGGTTCTGCATGCGGTTAAACGCAGACTTGTTTTGATGATCGATGGAATAGAACCGATCGTAATCGATGACGATCTTGAGAATTCTTCCGATCAATGGAATGTCTTTCCCCGATTTTTCCTTGGTGAATATGTTTTTTGAGGTATAAGGACTGGATTGATAAAGGATGCCTTCCGCGATCTTTTCGAGGCGGGGGATGTTTCGCAAAAGATGATTGCCGACCCTGGCGACGGAGTCAACCATGCGTTGCTGGTCAGGATCAAGGATCTTGCCTTTCATCCACTGGTCCAAAACCTCGGGTGGGATGGTCACACAGCCGATACGGCACAAGGCTCCCGCCAGTTCCACTTCCCATGCGTTGGATAGACCCAGTTCATTGGCTAAATTGCGGGCAAGGGCACTGATGCGGGTGGATTGTAAAAAGGAATCTGGATTGATGGCTGACAAAAGGTCAGTGAGGATTTTAATACTGCCCTTCAGGGTTTTTTGAAGTAATTCGCGTTCACCGGTGACAAGTTCAAACTGCCTGATGCCATCCTTAATGGACGATACGAATGTTTCCGTTGGGCAGGGTTTTAATAGAAGGCGAAAAATCTGGCCGAGGTTAATTGCGTTGGTTGCCATTTCAAGATCGGCTACTCCGCTGAGGATCATGCGTGTGGCGTCTGGTGTGATCTGCTGCGCCTTTAGGAGGAAAGTAATTCCATCCATCACTGGCATACGGTAATCTGAAACAATGACGGAGACACCCGGGTTCGATCTTAGTAATTCCAGCGCTTCATTCCCACTGGTGGCGCTTACGACATCACAGAATTGTTGAGAAGTTATCTCACGGGTCAACGCTGAGATGACTTTTGGTTCATCATCCACCAGCAGGATCAACTGAGCCATCAGTTTGCTCCCATCATTAATTTACGGCCGTTCGCCTTTGAATACTCTTCTTGCCATATCCTTCCATTCGTCTAACATTTTTTCTGCTTTGATTCTTTCCAGATAGGGTTTGTCGAGGTGAATCTGGACATTTCGTTTTCCAGCCATCGGGTTTTCGCTGTAGTATAGACAATTGGCAATATTAACGGCTGAAACAGCATCCACACGATAAGAGGTTTCTTTTGCAGGATTATGATGAAATGCCACCGCTTTGATCACACCGCTGGGTAATCCCCAGAGGCTTAGCATGTAGGCGCCGATTTCTGCGTGAGAAGCTCCCAGATAATGGTACTCCATCTGGATTTCGGGTATTTTAGTATTCATGGAAAGCAATCGATGAAAACCGGGAATATCGGTCTGGATGAGCTTGCCCACATCGTGGAGAATTCCTGCCATTTGAGCTTCATCTTGTTCAGCCCTCGTGAGATTGACTGAAGCAGCAATCGCTCCTGATAGATTGCCCACAAAGATGCTGTGCTGCCAAAGTTCATCGATCGAAAAGGAACTATACACACGGTTTTGATATTGAGAAAACACACCCACACTTAAGACCAGTGCCTTGATCGTATTCAGCCCTAAGATCGAAAGGGCTTGATTGAGATTGGATATTTTATAAGGAATGCTGAAGAAAGCGGAATTGACCAATTGCAGGATCTTGGCCGTCATGGCAACATCCATGCTGATGATCTCGGCCACTTTTGACATGGTGGGCTGTTCAGACTGGAATTCCTTTAGAAGATTTAGATAGAGAATGGGAACACTGGGAAGATTTTGAATACCGGTGACCAGTTTGATCAGTTTCTTATCTGAAAGTGTGTCGCGCAACTGGCACGTTTCTTCCACGCTGTTACGAATGGAATTGATCTCACAAGGTTTGGCGATCAATTGGTGGGCAAGGGAAGCCGCTCTGTAAGCGGATGGTTCTTCAATGTGTCCGGAAAGGATCATTCGAATGACGGACGGAAAATGTTGGATGGCTTGTTCCAGAAGAGCGATGCCATCCATTCCTGGCATGCGCAGGTCGGTGATCAAAACATCAACCTTGTTTTGGCTCATAAAGGTCAACGCATCGGGTGCATTGGAAAAGAAATAGACATCCCAATCATTGGCATAAGGTTCCAATGCCCGCTTGTATCCCTGCAGTGCATATGTTTCGTCATCAACGAATATTATTTGTCTTCTACTGTTCATCCTGGATCGTCCTTTACTTTTAAAGGTTGTATGGGTAACTCAATGGTAAAGGTGCTGCCAGAACCCAATTTTGACCTTACCGAAATTATTCCACCGTGGTGATTGGAAACGATATTGTGCGCGAGATATAATCCCTGGCCTGTTCCTTTTCCAACATCCTTGGTGGTAAAAAAAGGGTCAAAAATCCTGTTGATGATCTCCTCCCTGATACCGCAACCGGTGTCTGATATTGAGATTGAGATCGAATTGTCTTTTTGCCAGCTTTTGATTCTTATTTTACCCTTTTCTGACGCGGATGGGTCGATTTTTTCTCGAATTGCGTGAGCGGCATTGATAATGATATTCAAAAGCACTTGGTTGATCTCATCCACCCTGCAAAAAACTGGCGGCAGGTTCTCATCAAGGTCGGTTTCGAGATCAGCGCAGTATTTCCATTCATTTTTCGAAATGGTCACGGTCGTCAGGATTGCCTTGTTCAGGTCGGCGTAGGATTTTTCTTTCAAGGACGGGTGCGAAAATTCACGGATCGCCTGCACAATGGTTTTTACCCGATTCACACCCTCTTGTGACTCCTGGATGGCGATGGGAATCTCTTTAAATAGCAAGGCAAGTTTCTTTTCTTCGCGATAACTGAAGAAATCTTCAATTGCAGGTCGCCAAATTGGGTCTTGACGATATTGTTCCAAAAAGCCTAAGAATTTTGCATCAAACTCATTAAACGACCGAAAAGAACGTTCCAGATAATTCAGATTGTCTCCCAGGTATTGAATTGGAGTATTGATCTCATGAGCGATCCCCGCGGCCAGCTGCCCGATGGATTCCATTTTAGAGGATAACAGTGACTGGGCTGCTTTTAATTCCTTTTCAGTTACATCATCAAAGATCAGCACATACCCAAGATTTTTCTGGGGTTCAATTTGCACCGGTGAGATCTGGCCGGAGATCAGCACTTTTACCTCATTTTTTGTCAGCAGAGTAGGGTGTTTGTATGGAAGGTTTTTTTTCTGCTTTTCCTCCAGATCTAAGAGATGATCGATCGGATTCTCGAGGATAGAATTGGTTTTCTCGTCAAAAATGTGTAAGACCTCAGAGATTTTTTTCCCAACCGCTTCATCCTGAGCGTATCCGGTAATTCTTTGCGCGGCTCGATTGAATAAAACGATCTCAGCAGACAGGTCGATGGTAATGATCGCTTCGCCAATACTCGCCAACGAGATGGAAAGGATTTCTCGTTCTCTGGCAAGCTGTTCTTCAATTAATCGTTTTTCAATTCGCGTTCGATGAAAATTCAGCGTTTCCTGAATGATCATCGAGATCCCTGAAAGTTGATCTTTGTTCAGGATATTGGAAACGCCGGCCTTGATACACTCGATGGCCTCAAATTCCGAAATGATTTCGGTGAAAACGATAAAAACAACGTCCGGATTTTTTTCTTTAGCGCGCCGTATTGCTTCGATCCCATTAAAACGATCATAACGAAAGTCGGTCAGAACAAGGTCGGGCTTGATCTCTTTTATCGCGGTAAGAAATTCCTCTATCGATCCGGCTACCCGCAGGGTTAAGGCCAGGTCATCCATAGCCAGGTCAGTATTGAGGGTGACCTTATTTGCGTCTTCAACCAATTCAAGAACCCGGTTTTTTCCGGTCATTTGGGTAACCACCTGATCATGCGTGTTCCTCTTTCTTGCAGGGCAGTCTAAAGGAAAATTCGGCACCTTCACCGGGTCTTCCATCTCCCCAAATTTGACCGTTGTGCCGGTGGATGATCCTTTGCACGATCGTCAACCCAACGCCGGATCCCTCAAATTCGCTGGGCTTGTGCAAGCGCTGGAAGAGGGTGAATAGATTTTCTTTGAAATCAGGATTGAAACCAACACCGTTGTCTTCGATGCGGTAAGTGCAAAACCCTTTTTCTTTTTTACCGCTGATCCTGATCTGTGGTTTTTCTTTTGGCGCGCTGTATTTGATCGCATTGGAGATGAGATTGATCCAGACCTGGCGTATCAAGGAGGAATCCGCCATGATGGAAGGAAGTAAGGTCAGGCTAAACTCAATTTTCTCCATCTCTTGGGCAGATGCGATTTCTTTGAAGACCGTTTCGACCATTTTTGTCATATCGATCTTTTCATATTTCAATTCGGTTCTTCCAACACGCGACAACGAGAGCAGGTGGGTGATCAAATTGTCCATGTTTCTTGTACTGCTTCTGATGATATTGATCAACCGGTGTCCTTCTTCGTCAAGCTTGTCACCGTAATCTTGCGCCAGGATGAGGGAGTAGCCGTCGATGGCTCTCAACGGCGCGCGCAGGTCATGCGAGATGGAATAAGCGAAAGACTCCAACTCCTCATTCGAGGCTCTCAACTGGGCAGTTCTTTTTGCAACCCTCTCTTCAAGGTCCTTGTTAAGACGTTTGATCTCCATTTGAGCTTGTTTTTGGTCTTCAACGATGTTCAGTAGTGCTCTGCGTGACTGGTCTGCTTCATCAAGCAGGCGCTGCAGTTCTTTTTGCGTTGCGAGGATCTTCTCTTCCTGTTCGATCCTGGCTGTGATGTCCAAAACTACGCCTTCGATCCTGACCGGTGTTCCATCCTCTTCTCGGATCAAGTGGGCGCTGATCAAAAGGGTGGAAGGTTGGCCGTTCTTTCGCTTGGCCTTGATTTGATACGATGAGATCGATCCGTGTTTAAAAAGCTCATCCAAATACTGTTGCCGTTCTCCAACATCCTGCCAGATGGGTAAAACGGATTCTCCTATCAGGACATGATCACTAGGATAACCCATGAGTGAAGCAAAAGCAGGGTTATGATCCAGGATCGTCCCGTCAATGGTAATGTTATAGTATCCTTCAGACAGGTTTTCAACCACTTCACGGAATTTCTTCTCGCTCGTTCGTAAAGCCAATTCGGCATTTTTTCGTTCTGTAATATCGCTGACCACCGCAATATGCTGGTATTCTCCGTTTTCTTTTTGCGTCTCCCATAAAGGTGAAGCGATCAGATGGCCCCAGATTTCGCTGCCATCTTTTTTTATGTATTTCTTTTCAAGAGAATACTCTTTAATTTTTCCTTCCAACAACGCTTTATTCTTTTGAATATTTAACTTGTCATATTTCGATGCGGTTACACTTTGAAATGTACGTTCAAGCATCTCTTCTTTAGTGTAACCAAGCAGGTCGCAATATTTTTGATTGATATCCAGATAACGGCCGGTTCTGGTATCCAGAATGGCAACGCCAATGGCTGCTTGTTCAAAGAGAGTGCGAAAACGCTTTTCGCTTTCTCTTAACGCCTGGTCGCGCAATGTTCTCTCGGTTGTGTCGATAACGGAGCCGACAATGGCGGTCAATTTACCATTATCATCATACACGCCCTGATAGGTTGAGGAATAATAACCCACCGAATGATCAGGTCGCAGGAATTTTTGATCGTACGTCCCGGGTTGGCGGGATCTATAGCATCTTTCTATGAGTTCCTGCCCCCGGTTCTGTTCTTCAGGCCAGGGACTTTTTTCCAGAATGGATTTAATGTTGGGAGTATAAGTTTTGGGGCTAAGCCCAAAGAGTTGATAAACTTCATCTGACCAATCTACATCCCCTGTTTCAACATCCCAGTACCAGAAACCAATATGGGCTATTCTTTCAGCTTCTTTGAGTTTTCGTTTTTCTTCAACGATTTCGGCTTGGGCTTGATTTTGGGCCGTGAGGACGCGCAATTGTTGCTGGCGCCATTGAACCCAGAAGGCTGCAATGGTCATAAGAATTAATGAGGAGTAAAAAAACCAGGCGAACCTTTCCCGTTCGGTCAGCGGCTGCAGCGCTTCCGCCTTGTCGATACGCGAGATTAAGTACCAATCGGTTTCAGGGATCGGTCTCACATCCGCGATGACCTCGTGACCGCGATAGTTGATACCATCAGTTATTCCAACAAAACCGTTGATGGCTTTTATGGACGGCCGATGCGTTTCTTGATGATCAATGATCTCCCGTAAGGCAGAATTGGGTCTGAATTTTAACTCGCTGAGATAGATCGCGTCCTCCCCCATTTTACGAAAGATCGCAGTTTCGGCTGTCTCACTGGGGACAGGCCAATCCAGGATCAAAGGGTACAATTTAACGGATGGGTCGATCCTGGTTACCAATGCTCCCAGGGGATCACCTTTTTTTTCAGAATACACAGGGATAACCATTGCCATGTGCACAGGGGAATTTTCATAATCGCGGTGAAAGTCGATGATCTCAACCGAATGGTTTTTGATCGATTCGGCGATGTCCTTTTTGAGATGTGCAGGAGTTAAGTTAAAAACTGATGAGGCGGATAAGATTTCGATTCCTTCTGGATCAAAAAACGCAATCGCATCGTATTCATCGGATGAAATGAAGGCTTCAAACCAGGAAAGTAAATCGGCTTCAAGGTCTTTTTTTTCTTCGGTTTGAAGGTAAGTTTCCACCAATTTACTGAAAGACTTGTTTTCAAAAAAAGTATCGGCATGAAATAGTTTTTCTTGACGCCAGTAGATGATATTTTTAGCTTTCAAAAGGGAGATACTTTGAATTTGTGCTTCTACTTGTGAAAGATATTGTAAGGCATAGCGTTTTGTCGAAATAATACCTGTAGAGACAATACTGGCTGTGATTATTATAAAGATCAGCATAAGGGTTAATGAAGTCCTTACACTCATGGGTTCAGGGTTATCAGTTTTTTTTCGGGATTTTCGGGTGCGCTCCCTTTTTTGGGGCAATAAGCTCAATACCAAAACGATCAGGATTATTTCCATTAATCCCAGGATCGAAGAAAACGGGACGGATTCTCGCAGCGGGAATTTATTAAAAATTGAAAAAGCCGTAACCAGGATGGTGAAAATCGTGCCGACAAGAATGATAAAAGATCTTTTTGGGCTGACCGTGCGCCTTTTCCACAAATCGAAAAGAACGATCGTCAAACCACCCATAAACAGGCCCAAAAGATAAACCAGCAACATATTTAATAATAAGCCGGATTCTTTACTTTCGGATTCAATGAACCAAAAAAAGCCGATCTGACTTATGGTAATTCGCTGTTGGAACCATAGGTGTCTGAATGAGGGGATACTGCCAAGCACGATCGCAAAAAAGGGAATTAGGGCGATCAGGGCTAAAAGCCATTTTTTAAGCCATCCAGGGTATCCATACTGCCCTTTGATGGTGATAAGCCACGCAACTGGCAACAATGGAACAAAAAAATAACGAATGTGATAAAAGAGTAAAGCGTTTTGATCTGTTTTCCCCGTCATGGCAATGATCTCAGTGATGGCGATCAGGCTGATCAATATCATCATCCAGGCGAAGGGAATGGCACCTTTGTAGTTTCTCGATCGAAACGCGTAAAAACTCAAAGAAACCGATATGACCAGCGCCAATATGGAGGAAATGAACAGTATCTGTTCGACCATCAATTCACCATACGATTAAAAAGAAAATGCTCACGGAAAATGAAAAACCGAGTTGGCAATATTCTCGATCGCGTCGTGATCCTGGCCAGGTTACCAGCCAGCAGATTTTTTCGCATTTAGCTTGATCCTCCGAATGCAAAAGTCACCGTGATCATGCCGAATGTATTGATTAAATTATATACCGAATGGTTTAATAAATACCGGATAAGAACATCAGCTCATATTTTATATTGCTGGATCTTGACGGGAATCCCCCCATTGGAAACGCTTCTTTCTTTACTAGGAGAACCGATTCCAAGATTCGCTGCAAGCCTGTCATCGCTGGAGATCATGCACAGCCCCCAATTTTTAAATCTTTCCTTAAGTATGGCACCAAACCTGGCGTAAAGGTCCCGGAGATCCCTGGAAGTACTGGTTCTGATCCCATAGGGAGGATTCGTGATGATCCAACCCGCTTCATGAGACGGTTGAAGATAGGAAAGAGCCTGAACGGCGAACTGAACAGCGTCTTTTTGACCGGCACGCGCGGCGTTGGCTTTTGCCATTTCCACAGCCCCCTGGTCACGATCGTAAGCACGGATTTCTGTGGAATGGGCCTGAATCGCCCCTTTTGCTTGAGCAACGATCTGCTGCCATTCGGCAGGGTCAAAGACCGGCCAGGTCTGAAATTGAAACTCGCGGGCGAGTCCGGGTGGGATCCTGGATGCCAGAAGCGAAGCTTCGATCGGGATGGTTCCTGAACCGCAAAACGGATCGATCAACGGAGAGGATTGGTCCCATTCCGAAAGGAGTATCATCCCCGCGGCGATGTTTTCCCTCAGCGGGGCTTTTGCCAGCGCCTGGCGGTACCCTCTGCGGTGTAAAAGGTCACCGGAAGAATCAATGCTGATGGTGCAAAGATCGTTAACCAGGCGGACTTGAATGAGTTGGCCGCGATCAGATTGCGTGCAGGAAAGGCCTGACGGTGAGAAATGGTCATTCACCGCTCCTGCCACTCTTTCGGCCACTGCGTCAGAATGATAAAGCCTTGACTTGTGACAAACCGCCTGAACATGGATGGGTTGACCAGGGCGCAAAAAAATTGACCAGTCCAGTTTGGATGCTTTTTTTTGTAATTCGGCAAATCCGATGGCTTTGAAATCTCCCAGGCGTACACTGACCCGGCTGGCACTGCGCAGGTACAGATTGCATCGAAAAATATCTTCGAAAGACCCCTCAAACTCCATGCCGCCTTTTTCTTCTCCAGGTGCGGTTTTAAGATCACCGTCCTGGTCTGGATTTCGCTTGCACCTCACCAAATTAAGCGCGTGATATTCGAGAGCCAAAGCAGGTTCAAGACCGGGCGGGCAGGATACGTAAAACCGCAGCAGGTTTCTCGGTTCAGTCATGGCTGCCAGACCGTTTGGAATTATTCGCGTAGTCAAAAGACCTTTTTATATCCCTGCGCTTGTCTTTATCCTGTTTCCCCGTGAGCATTTCTTTTTGGCGATTTTTACCCGCGATGTTTTTTTCAACGTAAACGGTTTCCCCGGAAAATGGATCTTTTTGCGTGTAATACATGACGCTTGCGTAAGTGGACGGGGTGGGTGTGAATATTTGAACTTGCTCTGGAAGGATATGGAACTTGGTGCTCATAAAGCGTTGCAGGTTTTTCATTTCACGCTCACCGCAGCCCGGATAAGCGGCGATCAGATAATAGGTCAGGAATTGTTTTTTCCCTGATCTCTTTGAGTAGGATTCGAATTTCTTCTGGAATTCCAACAGCGAATCGACACCTGGCTTGCCCATCATTCTTAAAACATGCTCGTCTATGTGTTCAGGAGCAACCTTGAGTTGACCTGAAGTGTGATGTTCGGCGAGAACTCGAATGTACTCCTCGCCGTGGCGTTTGTCTGCCATCACCATGTCATAACGGATACCCGAACCAATGAACACTTTCCTGACCCCGGGAATCTGGCGTACTTTACGAAGCAGGTTTAACTGGTTGGAGTGATCCACGGCAAGCGCGGAGCAGATTTGAGGGAAAAGGCATCTCTTCTCAGCACAGGCGCCGCTTTCCAATTTCTTTTTACATTCAACGGCGTACATATTGGCCGTTGGTCCGCCAAGGTCGTGGAGGATACCCTTGAATTTTTTGTGACGCGTCATCCTGTCCGCTTCGGCTAAAATGGAATCTTCGCTGCGTGAGACGACCGTGCGGCCTTCGTGTACTGCGATGGCACAAAAATTACACTCGCCATAGCAGCCCCTATGAGTGGGGATGGAAAACCGAATGGTCTCCAGTGCTTTGACCGGCCCCATTTTTTCATAATAGGGGTGTTGTTCCCTTTCGTATTCAATGGAATAAATATCATCCAGCTGGTCGGTGGTCAGATTCTTCGCGGGAGGATTTTGGATCAGCCAGCGGTCGCCTTTTTGCTGGGCCAGCCCTTGCGCGGTGACAGGGTCAGTATTGCGATAGAAAGTATGGTACATGCGGATGAAAGCGTCCGCATCTAAACTTACTTCTTCGAAAGAAGGCAAGGTTTCATAGGCAGTTACAGGATTCTTGGCCAGGTAGCACAATCCACGGATCTCGAGGGGGGATTGATTCGTCTTCAGACAGTGAGCCAATTCAACCACTGAAGTTTCGGCCATGCCGTAAAGCAGATAATCGGCTTTGGAATCAAAAAGGATGGGAGCACGCAGCTTGTCGTTCCAATAATCGTAATGGGTGATCCGTCTCAGGCTGGCTTCTATGCCGCCCAAGACGATGGGTGCGTTATCTTTGGAAAAGCGTTTGATCAGGTTGGTATAAGCGATGACAGCCCGGTCAGGTCTGCGGTCGTTGACGCCTCCTGGCGTGAAATCATCACTGCGCCTTTTACGCAAATTGGCCGTGTAATTGGCCACCATCGAATCCACCGTTCCTCCGGTAACCCCCCAGAAGAGAGACGGTTCACCCAGCCTCAGGATGTCTTGACCTGTTGTAAGGTCAGGTTGGGCGATGATGCCGACCTTAAATCCTGCTTTGAGCAGTACTTTTCCGATGACAGCCACACCCGTGTATGGACTGTCGATATAGGTATCCCCGCTGACCAATATGACATCCAGGTTATGCCAACCCAGGGCGCTTATTTCTTCACTCGTTGTAGGCAGGAACAAGTTCACATCCTTTTCGGAAAATCAGTATAACACGCGCCGCATCAAAAACGTCCGGGTTACCGGACGTTTTCACAAAACTTATATCATTCTTTATGGTGTTTACCCAGCCAAAATTGTTTCCAATTGCCATTGCTTTTTTGCAGAGCAATGAAAACATATAGTGCGCCCGTGAAAAATCCAAGGGTCATCATCAAAAAGACCCACAGAATGGTCGATAACAGGTTTTTTTCCCGGTAAACGATCCACAGGGAAAAAATTATGAAACCGACATAGAGATCGATGAGTGAAACGACACCCCAGGGCATGGCCAGGATCTTGGCGCCATCTTCGGAAAAATTTCCCGTGATCAGTGCCCAACCAATACCCGCGCCCATCGCGAGGATACCTAAGAAGGAAATGATTTTTGCGGCTTTCATTTTTCTCCTGCGTTCTCCCTTTTCCTCGGAAACCAGGGGATAAAGGCACTGGTGGATTCGATGTATTCCTTGTAACCGGGTTTGCTGTCTTTTAAAGTCTTTTCCAGCAGCGCCACGCCAGACACCTTGATGAGAAGCAGGGTCATTAAAATGGGACTGTAGATCGTCCACCACCCACCGGCTGCCAGTGCGATCAGGAAGAATCCCCACCACTGTGCTGCATCACCAAAATAATTTGGGTGGCGTGAGAGCCGCCATACTCCATTTTGCAGTATCTTGCCCTTGTTGGCAGGATCACTTTTAAATCTGGATAGTTGTAAGTCGCCGGCCGCTTCAAAGAAGAATCCGATCAGCCAAAGAAGGATCCCTGCAAAATCCAGGAAACCGAGCGAAGCGAGACCGGTCGCGTTTTGCGCGGCTAAAAGCGGTGTTGAGATCAACCACATGAGCAAGCCTTGCAAGAGAAACACCTGGAAAAAGCTCTTGATCCACCAAATTTTTCCGGACTCATTACGCCATTTTTGATAACGGAAATCCTCCGCTTTACCCCAGTTTCTGAAGAGGATGTGCAGTGTCAGACGCAGCCCCCAAATGGTTGCCAGGCCGGCGATCAAATAATTCCTGAGTAAACCTTCCTCCCTGGTCAGAAAAAAATAGACCCACGCCAGCACCACAAAACCAAAGCCCCAAAAAATATCAACAATGCTGGCGTTTTTTAAGATAAGACTTAGGACCCATAATAAACTCATCAAGCCGAATACGACTGCACCGGCTGTGAGCAGTATTGAAATGGTTTCCATTTTTCCCTCGCTTGATTATTTTGATTCAGTAACAACCACGAAACCGACGGCGCCTGGGCCGATATGAGAGCCGATCACCGGAGTCACTTCCATCGAATAGGCATCAATAACTTTCTTCACGATTTCTTTTGCCTGTTCGCGTAATTCTTCCGCCCTTTTCGGGGCGTTCGTGTGAACCAGAGCGATGGTTTCGATTGGCCCCAAGGATTTCAAAGTTTCCAATAGGTGATTCAAGGCACCTTTGCTTGTACGGGACGCTTCCATACCCACGTTGCCAAAATTCATTTTTAAAATCGGTTTGATTTGCAGGATGCTTCCAAAACCTGCTTTAAGTCGAGAAATCCTTCCACTGCGTTGCAAGAATTTTAGAGTATCCAGCGCGGCGAAAGTATAGGTTCGTTGTGCAATATCGGTTAATTTGGCGAGAATCTCTTCCAGAGTTTTGCCTGATTGTGCCATTTTCGCGGCAGATTCAACGATGAGACCTGTGCCAAGACTAAGATTGCCAGGGTCAAAGGTTCTAATTAAAAACTTATCCATCGATTCTGCCGCCAGAACCGCCACGTTATAGATCCCGCTTAAAGCTGAAGAAATATGAATGGAAAGGATGTGGGTGGCACCGTTATCAATTAATTTCTTGTATACCTTGGCAAAGGTTCCGATAGCGGGCGCAGATGTAGTCGGAGGCGTTTCATAGTGGGGCAGTTTTTCATAGAACTCTTTTCGGCTGATCTCAACCCCATCCAGATAACTACCGTCAGTAAAATTAATATAGGCCGGAACCACAGTGATATCATATTTTTCGATAACATCTTTAGGAAGGTCACAGGTGCTGTCGGTTACGATTTTTAGTTTCATTGTGCCTCTCAGGTATT